>JAEYTN010000144.1 GCA_023433985.1 Pseudomonadota bacterium
CTCAAGGACAACCCGCAGATCGCGGACATCATCGAGCGCGGCGTCCGCGAAAGCTCCGGCATCCTGTCCGAAGCCCTTCTCGCCGGCCCCGAAGGGGACGAGGGCGACGAAGGCGAGCCCTGATACCAAACGTTCATTTACATTAAAAAGGGCGCCCCAGGCGCCCTTTTCGCATTCAGGATGCTTTCAGGCTCCGTTCATGCAGATGAACATGGGAGTGCGTAGCGCCCTAATCGTCCCAGCGGCATTCGGCTACAAGGCAGAGCGCGGCGTTTGCGGCAGCGACCTAGAAATCGTGCAAGGGCCACCGGGTTGTGCGTGAGCTGCGGCCTAACCGCCAGCTACCGTAGCGATCGCGGCGGCATAGGTGATCCCGCCTCCAAACGCCACGAGACCCAGCCGCTGGCCCGGCTTCGTCGTCGGCATAGCGTCCATCAGCGCCATCGGAATAGTCGAGGAACTGGTGTTGCCCATGGTCCGGATGATCGAGTGCGCCGGGCGGCCGGAGCGGCGCGCGATGGCGTCGATGATGCGCTGGTTGGCCTGGTGCGGCACCATCAGGTCGATGTCGTCCATCGAAATTCCTTCGGCGGCGCAAGCACTTGTGAGCGTAGCTGTCATGGCACGGACAGCGTCGGCAAAGACTTCGCGGCCGTTCATGCGGATGTAGCCTTCACCCGCCCGGGGCACACTCAGCAGCTCGCCGGGCTCCGGGGCGCCCGCGATGGTAGGTTGCGCATAGGTGAAAAGCGGTGCCCGGTCGCCGTTGGCTGCCTGCACCAGCGACGCGGTTGCCGCATCGGCAAACAGCACCGCGGTATTGAAGTCGTTCTGGTCGAGCAACGGCGACAGCACCTCCGACGTCACCACCAGCACTCGCGCCTGCGGGTTGTTGGTCACGTAGTCCCGCGCGTTTGCAAGGGCATAGAGGTAGCCCGAGCAGGCAGCATTGATGTCGTAGGTGGGCAGGCTCGCGCGATTGCCGTCCGTCATCGCGTCCGCGACGCGGGATGCCAAGGACGGCGTGATCATGTCCGGCGTGCCGGTCGCAGCAATCACCAGGTCAATGTCATCGATCGAAAGATGCTGCTCGTCCAACAGTTTACGTGTAGCTGCGCTGGCCAGGGAGAACACAGTCTCACCGGGAAGCACCCAGCGCCGGCTCTCAATACCGGTCAGCTTGACGATGTCCGCTACATCACGGGTCTGCCAGTTCCCCTTGAGGTCGGCATTGTTGATCTTCCGCCCGCCGCTCACACCGGCAATGCCGGCAACGCCCACGGTGACCGCCGCGCGGCCCCCGATCGCCGGCGTCGCAACGACTTGGCGGCGCTTCAGGATGGCCTTGTCGATGCGCTCGGCGGTGACGGTAGCCTGGCGCTGAACCGAGGCCGGATCGGCCTCGACGTAGATGAGGGGGGCGCCAACCGGTACCTTGTCCTTGAGCGCCACAGGAATCGATAGCACCTTGCCGGTCACCGTCGCCTGCACGTCGACAGCGGCCTTGGTCGCCTCGACGACCGCCACGAGGTCGCCGGTCTTGATCAGGTCGCCCGGCTTCACCAGCAATTCAACGATCTCGACCTCATCGTCGGCGGGGCCGGAGCCGATTGCCGCGATCGCCGCGGGGCCATCCGACGCCTTTTCGACTTCCCACGCGAGGTCGAAGCCGAGCAGTTTGGCGGCCGCTTCCATGATGCGGCGGTAGGAGGGCAGGGTCTCGATCTGCCGCTCGAAATGGAACGGGACGTGAATGTCGTCGCGGGTGACACGCCTTGCGGCGACCGGCACGCCGGCCTTCTCCATCGCCGTCGCCATCACCTCGGCGCCAAAGCCAGCCGTGTGGTTATCCTCATGCACGACCAGCAGTTTTCCAGTCCGGCGCACCGAGCGCAGTACTGCATCCTCGTCCCACGGCGAGATCGAACGAAGGTCGATCACATCGAGCGCGGCGCCGGCGTTGGTCAGAGTGTCGTTGGCGAGAAGGCTCTGGGTCAGCGGGTTGCCCCAGGTCACCAGCGTGAGCTCGTTCCCGCTGACGACAGTCCGTGAGCGTCCGGGAGCCACGAACTGCTCTTCGGTATCCGCCGAAGTGCGACGGTCTCCAATGTTCAGGAGGCTCTTGGGGTAAAGGAACACGGTCGGCCGGGGCGAGGCGAAGGCGGCGTTGAGCAGGCCGGCCGCGTCGCCGGCCGAAGACGGCATCACCACGTCGATGCCCGGCACGTGTGCGAGTACGGATTCCAGCGTTTGTGCATGGAAAGGGCCGAGGCCCGCCTTGTAGCCGCCGCAGCTCACCATAAGAATCACGGGGCATTGCCAGGCGCCATCGGTACGCCAGAACATCGAGCCCAGCTCGGAGACGATCTGGTTGAAGGCAAGCGGCAGGAAGTCGGCGAACTGCAGGAACGCCACCGGCCGTTGCCCGGCGAGGGCGCGGCCGATGGAGGTGCCGACGATGGTCGATTCCGAAAGCGGAGCGTTGCGCACCCTGCCGGGAAAAGCGGTGGACAGGCCGCGGGTCACGCCAAACACGTCGCCCTTGGGATCCTCGATATCCTGCCCGAGCAGCGTCACTTCGCGGTTGGCGGCGAGCTGGTCGCGCAGCACCCGGTTCAGCGCCTCCCGCATGGTCAGGGTCGGCGCCGCCGGATCTCCGCGATACTCGCGGCGGGAGGCAAAGTCGGCGGGGTAGGGGGCCTTGGCAGCCCCGGCGACCTCCGGCGGCGCTTCAGCGCGTGCCTCGTTGGCCGCCGCTGCGACCTCGGCGATCAGCGTGGTTTCGAGCTGGGCGAGCGCAGTGTCACCCATCTGCGACTCGCGCAGCGCCTGGCGGATCGCTTCCAGCGGATCGCGAACGCTGACGGCGCGGATCTCGTCTGCGGTGCGATAGATGCTCTGGTCGTCGGCGTTCGTGTGATCGCTCAGGCGCTCGAGGTCCATGAGCAGCAGCGTAGGGACACGGCCGGCGCGCGTCTCGGTAACCGCCGCCTCGAAAGCGGCGCGAGTGGCCGCAAGGTCGACGCCGTCGACACGACGGATGGGCAAGCCGAAGAAGCTGTCGGCCGGGCCATTCGGAAGGTCGAAGAAGGTTTGGCCGGGGGTCTTGGTCGAGATCGACCAGCGGTTGTTCTGCACCACGAATACGACCGGCGCCTCGCTGCGCACGGCTTCTGCCACGGCCTCGAGGAACTCGCCCTGTTGGGTGGTGCCGTCGCCGACGCAGCAGATCACGACTGGCGAATCCGCATGGAATTTCACGGCCTGGGCGTTGCCGACGGCGTGTAGCGCATTGTTCCCTACAGGACCGACCATCGACGCCACGTTGAGGTGGCGCGCGGAGAAGTGCGCGCTCATCTGGCGACCGGCGGAATGCGAGGGGCCGGTTGCGAGGAGGCCACGGAAGAACTCGGTTACCGGCAGGCCGCGCGCCAGGAGCAGCGCCTTGTCGCGGTAGTGAAGGTGCAGCCAGTCCTCAGGACCCAGGTAGTCCGCGATCAGCGCCGTCGACTCGTGGCCAGCACCGGATACATGGAAATGCGCCAACCCCTGCTTCACGAGGTCCTGTTCGACGCGATCGATCTCGCGGGCCAGGAACATCGCGCGGTGGAGCCGCAGCATGGTGGGGATGTCTGAGGTCATCAGCATGGCGGCGCCAAGCTAAACCCGGCAAACGAGAAAAACCAGAACAACAAACCTCAACGACCGGCATGCATGGCTGATTTGCCACAGTGACGGCAGTCGCCCGACTTTCGCCTAGCCGCCAACATACTCGGCGAGCCGGCGGCCTGCAGCGAGGAATCTGCCCGGATCGACGGCCTTGTCCTTGCTGCGTACCTCGAAATGGAGGTGCGGGCCGGTGGAGCGGCCGGTGGAGCCGACCTTGGCGATCGGCGTGCCGGCATTGACGACTTGGCCTTCCTTGACGAGGAAGGCGCTGAGGTGCCCGTAGCGGGTGACGAGGCCGGCGGAATGGGTGACCTCGACCAGGTTGCCGTAGCCAGACTTCTGCCCCACGAAGGTCACCTTGCCGTAGCCCGCGCTTGCCACCGTGGTGCCGTTTGGAGCGGGGAAGTCGATCCCGGCATGGAAGGCGCGACCGCCGCTGAAGGGGTCCTTGCGGTTGCCGAAGCCGGAGCTGATGCGGGTTGGGGAATCCATCGGCTTGTGAATCGGCGCGAGGTCGGCGGCCTTCCTGGCCACCTGGAAACGAGCCAGAGCGAGGAAGACGTCGTTTGCGTCATCCACGATCGAATCTGCGTCGGCAGCGCCGACCGCCGGAATGAACGGGCCGCCGACGCCATCGTCCAGTCCATCGGGCATTCTTGGCTTGATGCCAAGCCCACGGAGCTCGCCGAGGATGGCGTCAGTCGACTCCGTTGCGGTTTCGGCGAGGCCGGCAAGCGCCAGCCGGCTCTCCTCCATCATGGTGGACATGGTCGCGCTGGCAGCGGCGATCTGGTCGGCTTCGGATGTGCCCACCGCGGACACAGGCGCGAACGCCAGGTCACCTGGGCCGTCTTCATCTTCTTCGGATTTGGGCAGCGCGGCAGTATCTATGCCCAGCTCGGCCGCCTTGTCGGCCAGCTGCTTCACCAGTTGATGCTGTTCGAGCAAGAGCTCCTGCTGCTGCGTCAACTCCTGCAACTGCAGGTTGATGTCCCCGGTCTGGGCGAAGTGCCGGGAGTGTAGCCGGTCGACCTCAAGGCGCAGCTGGGCAATGCGATCCTCGTAGGCAGCCACGATGGCGTCGGTCTGGCCGGTCATCAGCCCTGAGATATCGGGTGCCATCAGGAAGCCGACGAGGGTCAGGGCGTTGGTGGCGAGCAGGCCACCGAAAAGGCTGTAGAGGAAGGCGGGGCGAATGCCAGCGCCCTTGGGCTTGGGGACCGGCACCGGTCGGCTGGCGCGGCTGAACACCTTCGCCGGAGGCTGCTGGGCACTCGCCTTGATACGCACGACCGCAACTCCGGTACGCCACTAAACTGGCTCCAGATGATGATCCGTTAAGGTTAACAAGCCGCAAAAGGGCCGCGATCAGGGCGTTTCGGGGCGGCGCGCGGGTTTATGTGTGAGCGAGGAGAGGCTGCGGACGCGCTCCAGCACCTTGGCGGCGTGGCCCTTGATCCGGGTGGCGTAGATCACATCGGCGACTTTGCCGGCAGCGTCTACTACCACCGTTGCGCGCTTCACTCCCATGAACTCGACGCCCCACAGCTTCTTGAGTTGCCATAGTCCATAGGTATCGATCACCGCATGATCGGGGTCGGAGGCCAAGGGGGCGCCGAGATTGTATTTGTCACGGAAGGTGCAGTGCTTCTCGACTGTGTCGGGCGAGATGCCGACCACCACGGCCTTCAGCTTCAGAAACTCGGGCATCAGGTCGGTGAACTCGATGTTTTCGAGCGTGCAGCCCTCGGTGTCGTCCTGCGGATAGAAGTAGAGCACGACGGGATGGCCCAGATGCCGGCTCAGGCGAAACCTTTCATAGGCGTCGGTGGTCAGCTCGAAGTCCGGCGCGGGAGCGCCGATGGCGGGAACGGGCATTGCAGGTCCGAACGAAAATGGCCGAAAACTGTGGCTCCGAGGGGTGTTAGTGCCATATTCCAGCCGGTATCATCGGGCAGGTGAAGCGCCGCTCGGGTTGATTCTAGAATAGGGTGGCAAACCGGGCAGTCTCAAGTCGGAAAGCAGTGAAACCTACTCCC
This sequence comes from Pseudomonadota bacterium, assembly GCA_023433985.1. Classification (GTDB taxonomy): domain Bacteria; phylum Pseudomonadota; class Alphaproteobacteria; order Rhizobiales; family Devosiaceae; genus Devosia_A. The sequence continues at coordinate 5,709 of JAEYTN010000144.1, forward strand.
GCTCCTGGCACCAAGGTCCGTAAGCGCTCGGCATGGCGCATCCTGGGTAGGATAGCCGCAGCAACGGTGGCCGCGCCGGTCATGCTGCTGGTGCTGCTCTATGCCATCCTGATCGTTACCCCAATTCCGCTGCCCTTTGTATCGGCGCAGGTGCGCAATGTCGTACTTAGCTCGATGCCTGAAGGCAGTCAGCTCGAGCTCGGCGACATGGCGCTGGCTCTGGAGGGTTTCGTCTGGCCGGTGATCCGCTTTTCACCAGTGACCTATACCGATGTGAAGACCGGCGGAACGGTCAGCATGGAGGCGCTTGAGGTCGGTTTCTCGCCGATCCGCGCCATCGTGGGGCAGCCGGGCGCCACCGTGACGGTTGTGGGGCCGCATCTGCAGGTGAACCAGGATCTGTTCGGGCCGCGGCTTGCCAAGTTCGAGCTGGTGAACGAGCCGGACGGCAGTCGCACGGTTCGGGTCATCGAGGGGCAGGACCAGTTTCCCGAGCTCGACATCTCGGCCAATGGCATGGATATCCGGGGCACGGTGCCCGACCCCAGGCTCGGTATCCGGTCGGACAATGACTGGCTGGTCTATAACCTCGAGGCGGCGGGCAACGGCATCGCCAGCATCATCGAACAGGCGCGGGTCGGCAATTTCTCCAAGCTCGTGGTGCGCGACGGCGTGCTCGACATGAACGACGCGCTCTATGGCGTGTTCCGAACCTTCAAGGACATCAACGTCGAGGTAGCGCCTTCGGCCGATGCCAAGTCGGCCTCCGGCAAGTTCTCCGCCAATTTCGACGGCACCGTGATGAACGGTATCTTCGATTGGCTGGGGACGGACACACCGGTCGCCCGCATCCAGACCTCGATCACCAACTTCGACCCGGGCGCTTTTTCGCCTATGGTGGGCGACAAGTCCGCGCCGGCGACCGTGGTGGGCACCATGTCGGTGTCGATGGATATCGGCTTCGATACGGTGACCAAGAAGGTGACCGACGGGCTGTTCCACATGGACATGACCGGCATGGACATCAAGCTGCCTGACGGCAGCTATGTGCCGATTGCCACGTCGATCGCCGAGGTGAGGTGGGACCCGGCAGCCGGGCAGTTCACCATGGACGACACGACCATCAGCGTGGGCACGAACACGGCGGTGGTCCGGGGCACTTTCGTGCTGGGGCTCGATCCGCAGTACGGACCCATCGTCAGTATCGCGGTGACCGGGCGCGACGTCGCGCTCACTTCCGACATGGGGCCGCCGGAGGAGCCGTTCAGCCAGATGAGCCTCGCCGCCTGGTCGGCTCCGCTCTATGGCGCGATGGGCATCGACGACTTCCAGATCAGCAAGCCCGATGGGGCCGTGATCGCCGCCAAGGGGCGTATCGACATGCTGCTCGACGGCGTCGGCTTCAAGATGGACATTGCCGGTGACCGGATCAGCGCCGACGACCTGAAGCGCGTCTGGCCGCCGATGATGGCGACCGACTCGCGGAACTGGTTCGTGAAGAACGTCATCGCCGGCAGGCTCAAGAAGTCGTCGATGCGGTACAATTTCCCCATCGGGGCCATCGATCCGGCCGGCGGCGAAGGCAAGCCGCTGCCACCGGGCTCGATGTCGATCGACATCGTCGGCGAGGGGGTCACCATCAAGCCGACCGAGACGATGGACCCGATCCAACTCGACGGCGAAACGCGGTTGAGGCTGCGGGATTCCGATATCACCATGTCGGC
>JAEYTN010000229.1 GCA_023433985.1 Pseudomonadota bacterium
GATCGCCGAGCGCTTCGAGCGCAAGAACGACGACTATTCGTCGATCCTCATCAAGGCTCTCGCGGACCGCTTTGCCGAGGCCTTCGCCGAAGCGATGCACGAGCGCGTCCGCAAGGAGTTCTGGGGCTATGGCGACACGGAAACTTTCCAGCCGCACGAGCTGATCGGCGAGCCCTACAAGGGCATCCGCCCTGCCCCAGGCTATCCCGCGCAGCCCGACCATACGGAGAAGACGACGCTGTTCCACCTGCTCAATGCCAGGCAGCGTATCGGGGTGGAGCTCACCGAGAGCTACGCCATGTGGCCGGGCTCGTCGGTGTCGGGCATTTACCTCAGCCACCCCGAGAGCTTCTATTTCGGCGTGGCCAAGGTGGAGCGCGACCAGGTCGAAGACTATGCGAAGCGCAAGGGCATGGCCGTTCGCGAGGTCGAGCGCTGGCTTGGTCCGGTGCTGAACTACACGCCGAGCTCGGACAAGGGGGCGGCATGACCGGCTCCCCTGCCCCGTTTGCCCGCCGCGATCGTTCCGTGCCGGTGACGGTCGTCACCGACAAGGCGGCCCTCGCCCGTTTTGGCGGCCGTGACACCGCGGTGGTACATCTCGACCCGCCGCTCCATGCGCACGAACCCGGCACCGAATGCATCGCCTGCGAGTCGCGCGGCAATGTCCGGGTGCTGCTGTTCGAGCTCAGCGAAAAGCTGAGCCGCGGCATGGTCGAGCCGTTCATCCGCGTCGTCGTGGATGCGACCGACGCGCCCGACACCGCCGCGATTGCCGATGCACTCGTCCCCGGCCGCCTTCCGGCATTCGGTCTGCGCGACCATGCAGTGGCGCGCAACTTCCATCTGGCGGAGGTCGTGTAGTGGCTATCATGGACCTGTTCTTTCCGCCCAAACCCGTGAATCGACCGGCAGCGACAGCACCCTCGACGCCGCAGTCGCGGATCGCGGCGAAACCGGCCGCGAAATAGCCCACTCGACGAAGGTCTTACGAACAACTAGTGTCCGCGCCCGAACATTCGAGGACGCCGAATGAGAGATTGGCGGACGCCGTTGCGTCCGGCGTGGAACTGGGCCTGGTCGATGGTCGGCCGGGCAGTTCGCGCGTGGATGCATTTCCGCGAGCATGACAAGGCCGACATGGCGCGCCGTGGTCAGGGCGACCGTCGGGTCGCGGCCCTGCGCCCCCTCGCGCCGGGCCGCTTCGCCATCTTCGCCACCTACCCCACCTTCCCGCTCGAGGGGGCGCTGCTCGACATGCTGCGGCAGCTCACGGCGCGCGGGGTGCAGCTGCTGGTCGTGGCAACGACCCCGCCCCTGCCCGAGGATCGCGCGACACTGGAGCGGTTCGCGAGCGCCATCATCGACATCGGCAATGTGGGGCGCGACTTCGGCGCCTACCAGCAGGGCCTGTTCCACCTTCGCGACACGGTGGGGCTCGACGCAGTGGAGCGGCTCGTCTTCCTCAACGACACGCTCTACTTCCTGAGCGGTCGCGACCCCGGCCCGCTGCTCGATGGCCTGCTCGACGAGCGTCACGATTATGTCGGCGCCAACGAGAATTTCGACAAGCACTACCATGTCGGCTCGTTCTGCTTCGCCATGAGCCACCGCGCCCTCAACGCGCCCTGCTTCCTGCGCTTCTGGGAAGCCTACATGCCCTACTCGACGCGCGTGCACGCCATCGACAATGGCGAGGTAGCGCTGACCCGCACCATGATGTCGGCCGGAATCATCCCCCATGTGATCTATGCGTGGCACCATGTGGCCGACGATGTGCGGGCCTATCTCGAGACGCCGGGACGGCCGTTGCACATGTTCTGCCTCGGCCTGCGCCGCACCTTGCTGGCAGGCCCGTCGCCTTTTTCGGAAACGCTGGCGCGCGACGTGGCCCAGTACTGCCAGGACCACAACCAGGTGCATTCGCTGGGCTTCTTCTTCGTGCGCTTCCGCGGCATGCCTTACCTGAAGAAGGACATCGTCTGGAACAACATCCACCTCGTCAGCGACCTGACGAGCTTCGTCGAGAGCGACCAGCTCGACGACATCGAGCGGGTGATGGTGATGGTGCGCCAGAAGGGTACGCAGGCGGCGCGCAAGAAGTTCATGGTGAAGCTGAAATCGCGCCTGCAGCTCATTTGAGCGGCCTTAGCCGTCGCAGAACGGCTGATTGACTGCCCTGCCCCCGGGCAGTACCGAGGGGGCAGGAGAACGAAACATGGCCGTACATCGTGAAACTTTTGGCGAGGACGTGGGTGGCAAGCTGCTGCTGCTGGCCTCGCTGCTGGCCGTCTTCGGCGTCCTGGCACTGATTCTGATGCCGCTCGGCGCCGCCTTCGCCCCGCCGCCGACACCTCCGGCTGCCGAAGCTACCGCCACACCAGGCGCTTCGGCTCCAGCCGAAGCGACGCCTGCCGACACGGCGGCAACGCCGGCCACCCCGGCCGACGCCGCCGCATCGCCCGCCGCGCAGGCGGCCCCTGCGGCCCCGCCTTCCATCTTTGGAGCCCTGGTGCCCGGCATCGTGATGCTGGTCGTGGCGGCGATCCTGGCTGCCCTCGCCGGCCTGCTGCTCGGCCATTCCAAGGCTCGCTCCGAAGAAGTCGGCCCGCCCCCGGCATCACCCCCGCTGCAGTAACCCCGGAAACGACAAAGCCCGCTCAACGCGGGCTTTTTCGTCGGGCTCACCGGGGAGCCAATGGTGCGGTCGAGAAGACTCGAACTTCCACGCCTTGCGGCACAGCGACCTCAACGCTGCGCGTCTACCAATTCCGCCACGACCGCACGCCAGTGGTAGGAGCCACACCGCGAAGCGGCGAAGC
>JAEYTN010000231.1 GCA_023433985.1 Pseudomonadota bacterium
ATGCCGAGCAGATGCGCGCGCTCGACCTCGCTCCAGCCTTCGGCGGGCTCGAAGCGGTAGGTCTTTTCGGGCGAGGACCAGCCGGCCCAGGCGGCGCCGCACTCGGCGAAATCCTCGCCGTTCGCCATGTCCATGTAATAGGCCTGCGCCGGGGCAACGACGACATCGTAGCCTTCGGCGGCGAGCTTCTGGCTGATGGCGGTGTCCTTCCAGCCGACGAGGTAGGCGCTGGCCTTGTCGATGCCTCCACCCTGCGAGGCTTCCTCCCAGGCGCCGGTGATCTTGCCCTTCGAGGTGAGGAAAGCCTGGATGCGCTGGAGGAAATGCGCCTGCAACGGTGCGGTGCCTTCGGTGCCGAGCCGGTTCGCGAGCGCGCGGGCGGCGGGCGAGGTTTCCCAGGCGTCGTGCGGCACTTCGTCGGCGCCGACGTGGAAGTAGCGCGAGGGAAAGAGCTCGACCATTTCGCCGAAGATGGCCTCGATCGCACCGTAGGTCGCTTCGACACCGGGGTTGAGACAGTTGTTGGGGAAGCTCTGGATGGAGTGGTAGAGGCCGTTTTCGCCCGGATCGCGCAACTGCGGGATGGCCTGCAGCAGGGCGTAGCAATGGCCGGGTACGTCGATCTCGGGGACGACGTCGACGCCCAGCAGCGAAGCGAAGCCGACGATGCCGCGGATATCGTCCCCCGTGTAGTAGCCACCGGTGCGCTCGGGGCCTGAGCCCAGCAGCGGCGGGATGGGCAGGCCGTAGCCGTTCCAGCCGGCCTTCGCCGTGAGCTCGGGATAGGCCTCGATCTCCACGCGCCACGCCTCGTCGTCGCTCAGGTGCCAGTGCAGCACGTTGAGCTTGTTCCAGGCGAGCAGCGCGATGAAGCGGCGGACCTCGTCGACGGCGTAGAAACGCCGTGCCACGTCGAGATGGCAGCCCCGCCACTTGTAGTTGGGTGCATCCTCGATGTGGCCGGAGGTGGGGAAGCTGAACTGCTGCAGGTTGGTGCGAGCGCCGCGCAGCATCTGGCCCAGCGTCACGAGGCCATGGAGGAACCCCGCGTGGCTCTCGGCACTGACCCTCGCCCGGTCGGCGAGAAACTGGATGGCATAGCCTTCCGGCCCGCCCGTTCCCTCGGCAAACTCCACCGGATAGCCGTCTTCATGCGCCGGCCGGCAGAGCCCCTCGCCGGGGAACAGGGTCTCCGCAATGTGCCGAAAACCTTCGATGGCGCTGCGCACCGGCCCCTGCGCCTTGTCGAAATCGAGGAACAGACCGCGTGGCGCAGTGCGGCGTCCCGCGACGGCGACCGATTTCGGCCACGGGATGATCGAGACCGGCACCGGCGGCCGGTCCGGTACCGGGTAGCGGGCGGTGCCGCGCCTGCGGGGCGCATCGGAACCGGCGAGCGCGGTCGGCACCGTGCGCAGCGGTCGGGTGGAGCCATCGCCGAGGATCAGGAAGCCGGTGGTGGCGCCGTCGGTCCAATGGCGGATGGGGAAATCGAGCTTTGCGAACTCCACCACCCAGTCGGCGCCCGGCGCCAGGGTATAGCCCGGCGGCGGAGCGATCTCGGTGAAGTTCGAGAGCTGGGTGACGATGCTGCCGCCCTGCACAGGCGTACCCGCGGTGATGCGGCCGGGGCCGGAAAAGCCGAGGCGGAAGCTGGCCAGCGCGCCCTTGCCGCGGTTGGCGACGGTCAGCCGGTAGCAAGGCGCCTCGCCGGCAAACCACTCGGACGAGAGCGTGACATCCTCATACCACTCTGAGACCATTCTGATACCACTCCCTTGCCGACCCGAGTCCTAGTCGACTCGGCCGCGGCTCGCAACGGGGAGGGTTTCCCTGACTTCGTCGCCCGAGATCAGCGTCACGGTGTCGAACAGGTTGGACACGACGCAGACGTGGTTGGGGATGATGCGCAGGCGCGCGCCGACGCGCGGCCAGTCGGAGGCGGCCGGCATCTCGATGACGCCGTGCTCTTCGGAGAGCGACTTCACCACCAGCTCGGTGCCCATGACGAGGCCGTGGCCGAGCGACAGGTCGCCCGCCACCGGATCGTAGGCCAGCGATTTCGAGCCGGCATCGATGACGACGCGCGTGGCGGTGGGCCGGCTCACCACGGTGGCGAGCACGGTGAGCGCGCAATCGTCGGCGGTGGCGACGTTGTCCCGCATCTGCATGCGGTCGTAGTAGATGTATGTTCCCGGGCGCCGCTCGGTGACCGGACCGCCGCCGGGCGCCCACATGTCGGGGCTGTTGCCGCCGGTGATCTTCGGCACCTCGATGCCCGCCGTCCCGAACATCGCCAGCGCTTCCTCGAACCAGGCGTTGACCTGCGCCAGCCCATGCTTGGGCGGATAGGTCATGAGCCCGCCGAACCGAAGGCCCGGAGCAAGCGCGATCTGCCGCGCCAGCGCCAGCGCCTGCGCCGGCGTCTGCACGCCACAGCGCCCTGCCCCGGTATCGCACTCGACGAGCACGGTGAGCGGCTTGCCGGAGGTGAAGGTACGGGCATAGCCCGAAATGGTATCGGGGCTGTCGGCCGTGACCGCGAGCGTGATGCGCTCGTTCAGCACCTTGAGGCGGGCCAGCTTCTTTTCGCCGACGATGTTGTAGGGCAGGAAGATGTCGTCGACGCCGCCGTCGGCCATCACCTCGGCCTCGCCCAGCTTCTGCACGGTGATGCCCTTGGCGCCGAGCTCGATCTGGCGCTTGGCGAACTGGGGCAGCTTGTGCGTCTTGGTGTGGGGGCGGAGCGTGTAGCCTTCCCTGTCGGCATGCGCTTGGGCGCGCTTCAGGTTGGCCTCGACCCGGTCGATATCGATGAGGATAGTGGGGGTGTCGAGGTCGGCTATGGTCGGCATTTGAGGCTCCGTGGGACGCGGGGGCTAGTTGCACCCGCGGGGCCGCCGAATGCAAGCGCTCAGGGCTGCCAGCGTTTCCCGGCACTGGCGCGCAGCACGAAGCCGATGATCTCGGCCGCCGCCTCGTAGAGCTCGATGGGGATTGGCTCGTCGAGGTTGACGCCCGCCAGCGCCTCGGCGAGCGGCCCGTTGGCGTCGATATGGACGCCGGATTCGGCCGCGATCTCGACGATGCGCCTCGCGACCTCGCCGCGGCCCTTGGCGACCACCCGCGGGGCGTCGCGGGTGCCGCGCTCGTATTCGAGCGCCACGGCGAGATTGACGGGTTTGCCGGGGCCGCTCATCGGGCGCTGTCCAGCAATTGGCCCGGGGCGGTGCGGGCAGGTTGCGGCGCGCCGCGGCGGACGCGCAGCGACGCGAGCTCGAGGCCGTGCCGCTGGATGGCCGGGGCGAGTTCGGGCAGCAGATCCTCGAGCGCATCGGCGGTGTCGGGGTCGGCGGCCCAGATGGCGACGTTGGCGGCGCGGCCCATGAGCGCGATCTCGGCGCCGACTTCGCCGGTGGCGGAGAGGTTCACCGCGAAGCGCATGCGCCAGCCGCGTTCGCGCTGCGGCGCGCGCTTGTGCTTGCCGTCGCGCTCGACCAGCAGCTGCAGGATGCCGGTTTCGGCGCCGAGCAGGACCGGGATTTCGACACGCAGCTCGGTGCGGGGGACGGGCGCATCGATGCGGACTTCGGCAGGCTGCGAGGCAACCTGCAGCAGCTTGAGCCGCGACAGGGCCGCGTCGGTGTGGCCGAGCAGGGTGCGGGCCGTGTCGCGGGCATCGGCGGACGGATCGGGCAGCGGCGCCTGAGGCGGGGGCGAGCGCGGCGGCTCGCCCTTGAGCGGCGGAGCCGGACGTTCGACGGGGTCGATGGGCGCGGCATCGCTGCCGGCGAAGGCGATCAGCGCCGAGCGGAGGGCGAGCAGCGCGGACCTGCTGTCGGCGGGCGCCTCGCGGGAAGGCGGTGTGAGCGGCACGCCGGATTTCAGCACGGCGGCTTCGAGCGCTTTCGCATCGGGGGCGCCGCGATTGAGGTCGACCCGGTTGGCGAGGAGCTTCTGCGCCACCTCGATGACCGGACGCGGCAGCGTCGGGGCGGCGGCAGTGACGATGGTGGCGAGCTTCGCCAGCAGCGGTGCGACACTGTCCTGCCGGGCCGCAGCCTGCGCCGGATCGGCAAGGCTCAACACGGGTGCTGGGGCGGGCGCAGGAGCGGGCGTCTGAGGCAGCGATGGCTGTTGGGCGGCGGGGACGACCGGCGTAGCGGCGGCATGGACCGGGTACGGCGAGGGTTGCACCGGTAGCGGTTGTGGAGCTTGCACGACCGGAGGTGGCGCGAGGACGGGTGCCGGCTGGGCCAAAGGGACCGCGGCGGCGGGTGGCGCCGCTGCTACCACCGCCGGCGGGGTGGCCGGAAGCATTGGCGTGACGGGTAAGCTGACCTGCGCCGCCGGTTGTGCGACGGGCGGCATCGCCTGGACCTGGGGCTGGACCAGGGGCGTTGTGGGCGGCGCGGCCGGGGTGGCAGCCGCGGCCACCAGCTGCGCGGTCGGAGCGACTGCTGCTGGCTGCGGGGAGACGGGCTGCCGAGGCGGGATCGCCGGTGTCGTTGCGACGTGAACCTGGGGCTGCGGCGATGGCGGGGCGACGGCTGGCTGCGCAGGCGGCGCCGGTGCGGGCGACGGCGGTTGCGCAAGCTGAGGCGGGGGCTGTGGAGATGCGGCCCGAGGAGGTGGCGCCGGTTGCGCGAGCTGTGGCTGGACCGGTTGCGACGCTGTAGCCGCCGGCGATGTCGGGGGCGGTTGCGACGCTGGGGCTGCGACCAGCGGTGCCGTGGGGATGGGGAGGGGGAGCGGCTGTGCCGGCTGAGGCGTAGCGGCGGGTACGCTGACCGTTACGGTCGGTGTCCCCTGCGGGTTAGGCGTGACCTTGAGCGTAACGGAGGTGCCCGGCGGCAGGGGCGTTTCGAGCTTCAGCACGAAACTTTCGCCGCCCGCCGCGAACTGGGTGAGGCCGCCGGCAAGCTGGCCGACGACCCTGGCCTCGATCGAATGGCCAAGCTTCAGTACCAGGGCATCGAGGGTGGCGCGGGTGAGCTTTGCCGCGGCGAGCGCCGGGTCGGACGCCGCCTGCTGGTTCTGGCCGGTCAGCTGGGCAAGGAGGGCGGCGAGCTCGGTCATGCGGGGCACCATGCGCTGCGCCGGGTTAACGGATGTTAACCGTCAAAGCGATCGGATCGCCGTGCCGGCCAAGTGGTGCAGTACCACTGTGTACGCTCGGACCTGTCGATATTTTCTCGATTTGCGATCTGATCTGCCACCGGCGAAACTTTAATGGCCTCGACGTGCAGTCTCGACTTAGCAAATACTTAGGCTCCGGCCCGTTAGGGTAACGGCAGCGTCACCACAGCAACTCCACCGGGACCCTGCGTACCCATGGCCGCCAGACGCCAGACTGCCGAGACTTCGCTGCTGAGGACGAGCGAGCCGCTGGCCGCGCTGATCGCGACCAACGAACGGCTGCAGCGCGAGCTCGGCGAACTGCTGACCGACCGTGCGGCGGGACTCGAGGAGCGCACCTGGCTGCGGGCCATGATCGACCAGGTGCCCGACTACCTGTTCGTCAAGGATACCGCCTGCCGCTTCGTGGTGGCCAATATTGCGGTGGCGGCGGATCTCGGACACGGCGATCCGCAGGCGCTGATCGGGCGGACCGACCTCGAGGTGCACCCGCCGGAACTGGCGCAGAAATTCTACGACGACGACCAGCGGGTGATGGCGACCGGCAGGCCGCTGATCGACATCGAGGAGTACGTGGTGCGCCCCGATGGTACGCGCCGCTGGCTCTCGACCTCGAAGGTGCCGCTCAGGGCTGCCGACGGCACCATCATCGGACTGGTGGGCATCGCGCGCGACATTACGGAGCGGCGCCGGGCGGAGGAGCGCATGTACTTCCTCGCCTATCACGACGCGCTGACCGGCCTGCCCAACCGGGTCAAGTTCGAACTCGAGCTGGTCCTGGCGGTGACGCGAGCGGCCGACGGCCTGCCGACCACGCTGATCTTTGTCGACCTAGACCGGTTCAAGCACGTCAACGATACGCTGGGGCATGTGGCGGGCGACGACCTGATCCGGCAGGTGGCAAGCCGGTTATCGCAGTTGGTGGGATCGCAGGGGATCGTCGCACGGCTCGGCGGCGACGAGTTCGCCATCCTGTTGACAGGTCCGGCGGCGGGAGCGGCCGAGAGGGTCGCCCAATCCGTGCTGACACAGCTGGGACGGCCGTTCCAGCTGTTCGGCGACCCCGCCTTCATCGGCGCCAGCCTCGGCATCGCGCCCTGGCGCCCGGGTGCGGGGTCGGAGGAATTGCTGCGCGAAGCCGACATCGCGCTCTACGAGGCCAAGGCCCGCGGCGGAGCCCATTGGCAGGTGTTCGCCAGCGCCATGTCGGAAGGGCTCGAGGAGCGCCGGGCCATCGAGCAGGATCTGCGCATCGCGTTGCGAACCGGCAGCCAGCTGCGACTGGTGTACCAGCCGATCTTTGCGGCGGACGGAAAGACGGTGGCGGGGGCCGAGGCGCTGGTGCGCTGGATGCACCCCGACCGAGGGCTGCTGTCGCCGGAGCTGTTCATTTCCGTTGCCGAGGAGCGCGGGCTGATCGAGGAACTCGGGCGCTGGGTGTTCGACGAGGCGTGCCGGACGCTGGCGGCCCTGCCGCTGCCCTGGCTGGCGGTGAACGTGTCGCCGATCGAGCTGAGGAACGAGAGCTTTTTCGAGCGGGTGCTGGAGGAGCTTGCGCGGCAGCAGATCGACCCCTCGCGATTGCAGCTCGAGATTACCGAAGGCGTGCTGATCGACACCACCAAGGCGACCGAGCGTGGGCTGCAGCGGCTGCGGTCCGCCGGCATCAGGCTGGCGCTCGACGATTTCGGCACCGGCTACTCGTCGCTCAATTACCTGCGCCGCTACAATGTCGACAAGCTGAAGATCGACCGCTCGTTCGTGCAGCAGCTGGGTCAATCGGCGGATGCCGAGGTCATCGTGCGCACCATCATCGAGCTTGCCCGCTCGATGGGCATGAAGGTGACGGCGGAGGGCGTGGCGAGCGAGCGGCAGCTCGAGTACCTCGTGGCCCGGGGCTGCCACGAACTGCAGGGCTACCTGCTGGCCAAGCCGCTGCCGATCGAGGCGCTGCAGGCGGTGCTGGGGCGGGGGCAGCTGCCCTGACCCTCTAGCTTCCCAGTATGCGCCTTGCCCGGGTCAGGACCGGGGCGTCGACCATGCGGCCGTCGAGGCTGAAGGCGGCATCGCCCGTTTCGGCGGCGGCGAGGACGCGGGTGGCCCAGTCGCGCTCGGCTTCGGTAGGCGCAAAGCTGTCGTTGAGGATGGGAACGCCCGAGGGGTGGATGCAGGTGGCGCCATCGAAGCCATGGGCCTTGGCGTCCCGGGCGGCGGCCCCGAGCGCTTCGAGGTCGGAATAGTCGGCGATGGACTGCAGCAGGCCGAAGCTGAGCTTGCCTTCGGCCTTGGCAGCGTAGTGCACGGCGAGCTTGGGGTGGCGGAGCACCTCGGGGGTCGGGGTGCCGCCGGTGACGGCAACGAAATCCTCGGCGCCGAAGCTCAACCCGATGACCCGCTCTACGCGGGCGATGGCGCGGGCGTCGAGCAGGGCCGCGGGGTCCTCGACGATGGCGACGAACGGGAGCGCGGGGCGGCCGAGCGCGGCCTCTTCGGCGCGGAGCGTGCCGGCCAGCGATTCCAGGGCGCGGGGGTCGCCGGCCTTGGGGATGAACAGGCCGTGGGCGCCGGCGCGGGCAGCGGCAATGGCGTCGTAGAGCTGCCTCGGGCCGGAATTGATGCGGACGAAGGCAGCGGCGCCGTTGCGGGTAACGGCGGCCAGCGTGGCCCCCAGCCCCTCGCGGGCCGCGGTCTTTTCGGCCTCGGGGACGGCGTCCTCGAGGTCGAGGATGATGGCGTCGGCGCCGCGTTCATGCGCCTTGGCGATGAAGCGGTCGGAGTGGGCGGGGACGTAAAGGAGCGAGCGGAGTTTCATCCGCCCAGTGTAGCAGGATCGACGCCGGCTTCGCTCAACACTTCGGCGGTATGCTCGCCGAGCTCGGGGGCCGGACGGCGGAAGGTGCCGGGGCTGGCGCTGAGGCGCGGGACGACATTGTGCACGGGCAGCGAGCCGAACGTCGCGTCCTCCACGTCGACGATGATGCCACGGTCGCGGAAGTGCTGGTCGGCGGCGATGTCGGCGATCGAGTAGATCGGGCCGACGGTGGCGCCGGCCTCGCGCATGATGCCGAGCGCCTCGTCGTGGGTGTGACGGGCGAACCATTCGCCGACGGCGGCATCGACAACGTCGCGGTGCTTCACCCGGTCCGAATTGGTCCGGAAGCGCGGATCGTCGTTCATCTCGGGCTTGCCGATCACCTCGAAGATACGGCGGGCGACCTGCGGGGTGGACCCCGAGAGCGCGACATACTTGCCGTCGGAACAGCGATAGACGTTGCGGGGAGAGGCGGTGTTGGAGGCGGAGCCGGAGCGCTCCTTCACCTTGCCGGTAACCTCGTAGATCGCCGCCTCCGGGCCGAGGACGGAGTACATGGGTTCTAGCAGGCTGAGGTCGATCACCTGCCCCTTCGCCTTGCCGCGGAAGCGGGCGAATAGCGCAGTGACGGTGGCGTTGGCGCCGTAGACGCCGGCGATCATGTCGGCCAGCGCGAGCGGCGGCAGCACAGGCTCGCGGTCGGGAAAGCCGGTGCGATAGGCGAAGCCACTCATGCCCTCGACGATGGTGCCGAAGCCGGGGAACTGCGCGTAAGGCCCGGTCTGGCCGAAGCCAGAGATGCGGACGACGATGAGGTCGGGATTGGCCCCGAGCAGGGTATCGGGCGCGAGGCCCATTTCCTCGAGCGTGCCCGGGCGGAAGTTCTCGATGAAGACGTCGGCCGTTTTCAGCAACGCCCTGAGCGCGGCCATGTGGGGTGCCTGCCTGAGGTTGAGCACCACCGAGCGCTTGTTGCGGCCATAGGTCTTCCAGTAGAGCGAGTGCCCGTCGTCGCGCCACTCGCGCAGGGGGTCGCCCTGCGGCGGCTCGATCTTGATCACGTCGGCGCCGAAATCGGCGAGCTGGAGGCTGAGCATGTTGCCCGCCACCAGCCGGCTGAGATCGACCACGCGGATGCCGTCGAGCGGGCCGGCGGCAGTGGCGTCGAAGCGGATCACAGCTCGGCCACCTCGAGCCGCTGCACCGTCATCCGCCCGGCCGACGCCATGCGCAGGCCGGCCTGGCCATAGCGGTAGGCACCATCGGTGGTGGTGAGCAGCTGCTGCCCGTTGATCGCGAGGCCGAGAGTGTCGCCCCGAGCGGTGAGCGAGACGATGAGGGGCTTGCCCGCCTCGGCATCATAGGGCGTGCGAGCCAGCACAGTGGCGCCGTGATCCTGCCGCACGATCACCGCCTCGCCGTTCTCGATACCGGCTGCATAGAAGCGCGCCGTCCCCTGCACGCGTGCGGCGACGAGGTGCGACTTGCCGGCGAGCGGGGTGAGGTCGGCCGTCACCGTCACGTCGCGGAGATAGGCGTTGCCGGTCCAGGCGTCGGCATCCTCGGCGGTGTGGGCGTGGATGGCGCCGTCCTGCAGGCTCCAGTGGCCGCGGTTCCAGGTGAAGCGGGTGATGCCGCCCCATTCGGGCTTTTCGACCCTCGGGTCGATGGCCACCCTGCCCTTCCCCGACACGGAAAACTCGGAGAGGAACAGGCGGCCGAGGAACTTCAGGCGGCCGAAATACTCGACCAGCACGCCGATCTCGTCGATGGCCTCGTCGCCCTCGGGGATCTGGAACTCATAGTCCTGCCACCCCTCGGCACTCGGCACGTGCCAGGCGCCGGTCTCGACGATTTCGCCCGTGATCGCGCGGCGAACATAGGGCGCTACGCGCAGGTTGCCGTCGCCGTTCCACGGGTCGAGCCAGAGCTTGAAGCGCACAGTCTGCCCGGCATCGGCGAGCGGGGTGAACATCGGGCGGTAGCGCTCGTCGTCGAAATCGGCGCGGCGGTAGAAGGGCTTCCAGAACACGCGGCCGCCCTGCCCGCGTTCGAGCCGGTCGAGCAGCACCTCAAGGGAGCCACGCGAGTCCGGACCCTGCTTGGTCTTCGCTGCCTTCACCTCGATCTGGTTGAAGGGCTCGGTGCGGAAGCCGTGGGTGGAACCCGGCGCATCGAAATCGAAGCGGACGCCGCGGCGCTCGAAATCCTCGACCCAGAGGGCCGGGGGCTCCTTGCCGTCGAGACGCAGGGCCAGCACGGTAAGCTCGCGGGCGAAGCTCGGCACATCGACGACGTTCAGCGTGCCGATGACGCCGGAGGCGACGACGAAATCGTTGATCGGCTTGCGGTACTTGTCCCAGCCCGGCTGCACGCCCTGGAAGGTGCCGACGATGGCGCCGGCATTGCCGGCGTTGCAGTCGGTATCCCAGCCGGCCATGGTGGCGATCTCGGCCGTGCGCGGCAGGTCGCCTACGCCGTAGAGGATGGCCATGATGGTGACGCCCGCGTTCGGGATGATGTGGCAGACGCCGGGGTAACGGTCATAGCCCCAGTCGGCTGTCAGCATGTCGCGGCAGGCGTGCCAATCCCCGGGCTTCTGCTTGTGGAAGTCGATCACCGCGCGGGCGACGCGGGCATAGGTGGAACCGGAGTCAATCTGGGCGAGGCCTGTCTCGACGATCTCGTCGATGGACTTCGCGACGAAGGCCTGGGCGATGGCGGCGGCGCAGAAGCGGGCGCCGTTGAGGCCGTCGCCGTCATGCGCCACCGAGGCGGCCGTGGCCGACATGTCGGCCGCGCGCTTGGGGTTGCCGGGGTTCACCCAGCCCCAGCTGTCGATGAAGATCTGGCCGCCGATCTGCTCGGCGACGGTCGTGCCGTTCTGGGCGATGGAGCCGGATTGCGGCGCCGGAATGCCGGATTTCAGGTTCTTGTAGGCGGTGTGCTCGGTGGAGTTGCCGAAGCCGCCCCACCAGTACATGCCGTGTTCCTCGGCAGCGTAGTTGAGCCAGGTGCGGCCGACATCGGCGGCGGCGGCGCCAAGGCCGTAGTCGCGCAGCGCGCGGATGAAATAGACCGGTCCGTTGGTGTCGTCATCGGCGGCGAAGTTCTTGAAATCGCGCAGGTATTGCGTGACCTCGCCATAGGTGTCGCGGATGCGCTCGTAGCTCCAGATGGTGGGCTCCACCGGCGCGCCGAGGCGGACGCCGATGGCCTTGCCGAGGAAGCCGGCATAGATGCGGTCGAAGATTTCGGTCGTGGAAAGAGACATGACGGTCCGGTGGGTCAGAGATTGACGACGCTGGCGGTCGGGGCGGGGGCGAGCAGCGCCTCGCGGGCGCGCTCGGCGGCGAGGCGGGCCTCGCGGTCGGCGAGGAGAATGCTGGCTGCGGTGCCGGCGAAGCGGTCGGCCGCCGCGGTGAGATCGAAGCGGTTAGCGCTGTCGAGCGTGGCGCGGTCGCCCGCGTCGATGACGCTCTCGCCGTGGAGCGCGCCGAGGATGGCGCCGGCCATGACGCCGATGGAATCCGTGTCGCGGCCGGAATTGATGCCGTCCTCGATGGAGCGGCGGAAGTCGCCATCGTTGAGGAGGATGAAGCCGAGTGCCAGCGGCAGCTCCTCGATCGCGCCAAGGCGCGAGGGCTGGTAGGCCGCGGTCGCGACGCCGGCCTTCCCGGCCGAGTGAGTGACGTCGTCGCCCATGGGCGAGTAGGCGGCGATGATGCGGTGGAACTCGGCCACCACGTCGTCGTAGGCCGCGCCCTGCCCTTTCAGGCGCCTCGCAGCTTCGGCAATCTCGGCGATGGCGGCGCGGGTGCCGTCCTTGGCGAGCGCGGTGGCGGTTTCCACGATGGCCTCGACACTCGTGCCCGGCACGAAGGCGGCGGCGATGGCGGCAGCGAGCACGCCGGCGGCCTCGAGGCCGTAGCTCTGCTGGTGGCCGGAGGCGAAGGCGATGGCCTCGTCATAGGCGGCGCGCGCATCGGCGGCGTTCACCACGCCGACGGGAGCGATGTACATGGCCGCACCGCAGTTCACCATGTTGCCGATGCCGCCCTGGCGCGGGTCGCAGCCGGAGAGCTGGTGGCGCTGGTAGATCCATTTTTCGGGGTAGAACAGGCGGTCGATGAGGTTCGCCTCGCGCTGCATCTCGGGGATCCAGCGCGGCGTCCAGGCGATCTGCCGTACCATGCCGTCGGCCATGTCCCAGGCGTCGAGGTGGCGGCTGGTTTCGGCGTACACGTCCATCAGCGCCAGCGTCATCAGCGTGTCGTCGGTGACGATGCCGTTGCCGCGCACCCGGTGGTTCCGTGCCTCGGGCGGCAGGTCCATCTTGTGCCAGCGCGCCTCGAGCGAGGTGACGCGGCCATAGCGCGCCTTGATCTCGGCGGCGGAGAGCTTTTCGACCGGCGCGCCCAGCGCATCGCCCAGCGCAATGCCGTGGAGCATGGCGCGAACGCGGCCGGTAAAGGGGTTCATGGTTGTGGTCACTCGATAGTCCTTGCGCCTGCGGCCAACCCCTAATCCGCCCTTCGGGCACCTTCTCCCGGGAGAAGGTGGCGGCAGCCGGATGAGGGGTCCTTCCATCCGGCCGCCGTTCGTCCTTAGCCGCCCAGCTGGGTGCGGGCGTATTCGTTCAGGCGGTCGCCGCCCGCGGCCTTCCACTCGGCAACGTACTGGTCCCACTGGTCCATCGAGGCTTCGCCGGAGATGAACTTGTAGACCCAGGCGCGGTAGACGTTCTCGGTCGCATCGAGATCGGCGGCATATTCGGCCGGCCAGACGAAAGCGTTGTCGGCCTTGAAGTACTGCTGGATGTTGGCGAGCGACTGCTGCGCCGCTTCCGACTTCCACTCCACCGGCGGGGTGAAGTTGGCCGCCGCGAAGAAGCGGGCATACCAGGTGCTCATCTTGTCGGTGACGGTGTAGGTGTCACCCTGCTTGGTGTACTCCTCGCCCTCGAAGCCCATGCGATCGAGCATCTGGCCTTCGGTAGACGCCACGAAATCGAGGAGCTTGGCCACCTCTTCCTTGTGCTCGGAGACGCTGGAAATCGCGAAGCCGCGGCTTTCCTTGCTCACGTCCACGGCTTGCAGGCCCTGGCCGCCCGGGCCCGACGGAATCGGCAGCAGCGCCAGCTCGACATTGGCATCGGGATGCGCCTGGCGCATCTTGCCGCCATAGATGTCGATGACTTCGGCCGAGGAGCCGAAGATCACGCCGGCCTTGCCGGTGTAGAACTTGTCTTCCTTCACGTCGAACTTCGAGGTGACGTATTCCTTGTCGTAGAGTCCCTCGGCCGCGAGCTTGGCATACCAGGCGAGCTTCGCCTTTTCCTGCTCGGTGATGCGGGCGCTCACCCACTGGCCCTCGGTGTCCTGCATCCAGGTACCGGTGATGCCGAAGGCCTGGTTGAAGATCGAGTCGAGCTCGTTGGTATTGTCCGCCGTGGTGACGCCAAAGGTGTTGCCCGGGGTGCCGTCGCCATCGAGATCGGCATCGTGGATGGCCTTGAAGAACGCCTCGTATTCCTCGACCGTCTGCGGCGGGGCGATGCCGAGCTGATCGAGCCAATCCTTGCGGATCACCGGCTGCGGCGCGCGCGGCGGGTAGATATAGAGCAGGTAGGGGTAGTTCTTCAGCCGCTCGACATTGTGCGGCCAGAGCGCGGCCTTGAGGTTGGGCGACTTCTCGATCCAGGGGTTCAGGTCCTCGAGGATGCCCTGGTCGGCCATCTTGGCGTCGCCGCCCTGGAAGTAGATCAGGTCGGGGATATCGCCCGAGAGCAGCATGGTGCCCAGCGCATCGGCATAGCCCGAGGACGGCAGGTCGACGATCTGGATGTCGATGTCGGTACCCTGCGCCTTCAGCGCCTGCTCGATGCGCTCGATATGGGCGACGTCGGGCGGATTGGTGGTCAGCAGGTCCTTGGACACGAGGCGAATGACGGTCTGGGCGCTCGCAGGCGCAGCCAGCGCCAGGCCGAGGGCCAAGGCAGTGGTGGTCAGAAGCAGTTGCTTAAGCATGGGTAGTCTCCTCCGTTATGGTTGGTTGCTTGTCATGAACTGGAGCGGAGAGGCCGGGGTCCTCCACCGCGCAGCGGGGCATCCCGGCGACCTCGGCGCGCGCTTAGGATCGCTCTCATCCCTTCACCGCCCCCGTCATCGTGCCCTTGGTGAAGAACTTCAGGATCAGCGGGTAGATCGCGAGGATGGGCAGGATGGTCATGATGATCATGCCTGCCTTCAGCGCCTTCAGGTTGATCTGCGCGACGCCGATATTGTTGGCCGCGTTGTTGGCGCCGACGATGGCGAGCTTGTCGCCTTCCACCACGAACTGGCGCAGCACCACCTGCAGCGGCCACTTGCCCTGATCGTTCAGGTAGATCATGGCGCGGAAGAACTCGTTCCAGTGGAACACAAGGTAGAAAAGCGCGATCGTCGCCAGCGCAGGCCGGGCCAGCGGCAGCACCACCTGGAAGAAGATCTGGAAGGCGTTGGCACCGTCGAGCTCGGCGGCCTCGAGCAGCTCCTCGGGGATTTCCTCGAAGAAGCGGACGAGGATGATGAGGTACCAGGCGTTCACCGCCTTGTAGAGGATGACGCTCCAGTAGGTATCGAGCAGCCCCATCCGCTTCATCAGGAAGTAGTCGGGAATGATGCCCGGCTCGAACACGATGGTCACCAGCACCAGCACGAAGATGAGCCTGCGGCCGGGGAGGTTCGGCCGGCTGAGGCCCCAGGCCATCAGGGCAGTGCCCAGGACGCCGATCAGCGTGCCGGTGCCGGTGATGAGGATGGAGTTGACGATGCCCGACTGCACCAACGGGTGCTGCAGCAGCAGCATCCAGACATCGAGCGAGAACCCCTCGGGGAGGATGGTGAGCCCGCTCATGCCCGCCACGCGGCTCGGGTCGGACAGCGACATGGCCACGAGGTTGAGGATGGGCTGCACCGTCAGCGCCACGAGCAGCAGCAGCGT
This sequence comes from Pseudomonadota bacterium, assembly GCA_023433985.1. Taxonomy (GTDB): domain Bacteria; phylum Pseudomonadota; class Alphaproteobacteria; order Rhizobiales; family Devosiaceae; genus Devosia_A. Next base: position 14,936 of record JAEYTN010000231.1, read on the forward strand.
GGAGATGATGATGGCGTACTCGAGCCGCTCGAGCGGCGTACGCCGGATGGCGGAGCCGCGGCGGGTGTCGACGGCGGCAGCAGGCTGGGCGGACGCCTGGGTGACATCGGCCATTACCAGACCCCCTTGCCGGTCAGGCGCTTCGAGACGACGTGCGCGGTGAGGATGAGAACCATGCCGAACACCGCCTTGAACAGGCCGGCCGCGGTGGCCAGCGAGTATTCGCCGGTCCTGAGCCCGATCCGGTAGACATAGGTATCGAGGATGTCGATCTGGCCGCGGTTCACGTCGTTGAGGAAGTTGATGACCTGGTTGAGGTCGGCCGACAGGAACATGCCCATGTTGAGGATGAAAAGCGTAGCGATGGTCGGCACGATGCCGGGAATGGTGACGTGCCAGATCTTCTGCCAGCGGTTGGCGCCATCAAGCTCGGCCGCCTCGTAGAGAGACTGGTCGATGCCGATGATGGCGGCGAGATAGAGCAGGCTGTCCCAGCCGGCGGAGCGCCAGATCTCCGAGATCACCAGCACCCAGCGGGTGGCGTAGCCGTCGGTCATGTAGCTGGTCGGCCGGGCGCCGAAGAAGCCGGTGATCTGGTTGACCGCACCATCCGACGGCGAAAGCAGCGCGATGAAGATGCCGGCGATCACCACCCAGCTCAGGAAGTGCGGCAGGTAGATCGCCGACTGCACGAACTTGCGCAGCCGGCCGGAGCGCACCTCGTTCAGCAGCAGCGCCACGATGATCGGGATCGGGAAGACGAAGATGATCTTCATCGTCGAGATGATCAGCGTGTTCGCCAGCACGGCGTAGAAGACCGGCGAGGCGAAGAGCGTCTGGAAGTGCTTCAACCCGACCCAGATGTTGGGCGGGATGATCCTGACCTGCTCGAAGGCCATCTTCGCTTCCCATATCGGGAAGTAGTGCCAGATCAGGAAGAAGACCAGGCCGGGGGCCATCATCAGGTAGTAGGGCCACCAGCGGCGGAAACCGAGCGCGAGGCGGCGGGAAACGGGAACGTTCCCGGCACGAGGCGAGAGCATCCGGTCGGGCGCCGAGGGGCTCGTGGCGGTGGCAGGAGTTCGTGGCCTAAGCACAGACATTTCGCGTCAGTTCCTCCCCGAAGACGCTACTCGCAGCGGGCTTTGTGCGCCCAGGTCGGCGAGAGAGCCGCGCTCGACGAGGCGGCATGGCAGGTAGGTGCGGCCGGTGACCGGGCGGCCGGCGATCTCGTCGAACAGAGCCTGGGCGGCGCGGCGGCCGAGCTCGCGGGCGGGCTTTTCGATGGTGGTGAGGCCGGGCCAGGAGAAGGCGCCGGCCGGGACACCGTCGAAGCCGAGGATGGAAACGTCGCGCGGGCACTCGCGCCCCGCCTCGCGGGCGGCGAGCAGGGCGCCGAGCGCCATCAGGTCGTTGGCGCAGAACACCGTGAGGTGGCCGAGAGGCTGGCGCGCCAGCAGGCGAGTCATGGCGGCGTGGCCGCCTTCGAAGGTGTAGTCGGCATCCTCGACCGCGAGCACGGCCGGGTCGAGGTCGCGCTCGAGGCAGTGCTCGTGCACGGAGCGCAGGAAGCGGGCGCGGGCGAGGCGGGAGCGCGGGCC
>JAEYTN010000219.1 GCA_023433985.1 Pseudomonadota bacterium
GCGGCGGGCAACCTGCCGGCCTATGCGGCGAAGACGGGCGTCAACCTGCTCGGCCTCGACTATGCGACGCCGCTGGCTTTCGCGACCCAGCTGCCCCCGGGGCTTGGCGTGCAGGGCAACCTGGATCCGCTGCGGCTGCTGGCCGGCGGTGAGCAGATGGACGATCGCGCGGCCGAGATCGTGACAGCGTTCCGGAATCGGCCCCATATCTTCAATCTCGGGCACGGCATCCTGCCCCAGACGCCGATCGAGAATCTCGAGCGGCTGATCGCCAAGGTTCGGAGCATCTGACGATGGACGTGCTGCTACCCGCCCTGCCCTGGATCAAGGCGCTGCATGTGATTTCGGTCATCGCCTGGATGGCCGGCATGCTCTACCTGCCGCGGCTCTACGTCTACCACGCCCAAGCCGAGACGGGCTCGGTGCAGTCGGAGACGTTTAAGGTGATGGAGCGGCGCCTCTATCGGGGCATCACCACGCCGGCGATGATCGCGACCTGGGTGTTCGGGCTGTTGATGCTTGGCATCGACCATGCCATCTGGTGGGGCGTCTGGCCGTGGGTGAAGGCGCTGATGGTGCTGCTGCTCTCGGGCCTGCACGGTTTCTACGGTCGCATCCGGCGCGATTTCGCCGAGGACCGGAACACCCGCAGCCACAAGTTCTTCCGCGCCATCAACGAGATTCCCTTCGTCGTGGCCATCGTCATCGTCATCATGGTCATCGTAAAACCCTTCTAGTGCAGCCGGTGGCCCGGACTTCGCGGTGGCGACGTAGGGTGGAATTGCGGGGCTGGCGGAGAATGTTCCGACGCTCTCTCGGGTCGCGGTGTTTGCCGCCTGGCGGGCCCCTCTTCTGGCCGGCTCCGCGCGGAGAAGGCTTTTTCAGCGGGGCTACCTTGAATGTGGCAGCGGTTTTAGCTATCTGACTGCCATCTCGCCCGCACTATGATCGGCGCTGCCAGGCGCTTCGATGGGCAATCCGGGGCTCTCCCCCTCCTTCCTGAAAAATTCCCGCCACTTCCCGCCCAAGGTCCCAACGCGCAATGGAAAGCATCAAACTCAGCGAACTCAAGGCCAAGACGCCTGCCGAACTGCTGGAGTTCGCAGAGACGTATGACGTCGAGAACGCCTCGACCATGCGCAAGCAGGAACTGATGTTCGCCATTCTCAAGGAGCTCGCGGCCCGTGAGATGGAGATCACCGGCGAAGGCGTGGTGGAAGTGCTGCCGGACGGCTTCGGCTTCCTGCGTTCGCCCGACGCGAACTACCTGCCGGGCCCCGACGACATCTATGTCTCCCCCAGCCAGATCCGCCGCTTCTCGCTCAGGACGGGCGATACGGTGGAAGGCCAGATCCGGAGCCCCAAGGAAGGCGAGCGCTATTTCGCGCTGCTCAAGGTCAACACCATCAATTTCGAGAACCCTGAGGCCATCCGCCACAAGGTCAACTTCGACAACCTGACGCCGCTCTATCCCGACGAGCGGCTGCGCCTCGAGCTCCCCGATCCGACGATCAAGGACAAGAGCGCCCGGATCATGGATCTGGTGGCGCCGCTCGGCAAAGGCCAGCGTGCCCTGATCGTGGCGCCGCCGCGCACCGGCAAGACCGTGCTGCTGCAGAACATCGCCCAGTCCATCGCCATCAACCACCCCGAGTGCTACCTCATCGTGCTGCTCATCGATGAGCGGCCCGAGGAAGTGACCGACATGCAGCGCTCGGTGAAGGGCGAGGTGATCTCCTCGACCTTCGACGAGCCGGCTTCGCGCCACGTACAGGTCGCCGAAATGGTGATCGAGAAGGCCAAGCGCCTGGTCGAGCACAAGCGCGACGTGGTGATCCTGCTCGATTCGATCACCCGCCTCGGCCGCGCCTACAACACGGTGGTGCCGAGCTCGGGCAAGGTGCTGACCGGCGGTGTGGACGCCAACGCGCTGCAGCGTCCCAAGCGCTTCTTCGGTGCGGCCCGCAACATCGAGGATGGCGGCTCGCTGACCATCATCTCGACGGCGCTGATCGATACCGGCAGCCGCATGGACGAAGTGATCTTCGAAGAGTTCAAGGGCACGGGTAACAGCGAAATCGTGCTCGACCGCAAGGTTTCGGACAAGCGCGTGTTCCCGGCGCTCGACGTCACCAAGTCGGGCACCCGCAAGGAAGAGCTGCTGGTGGAGCCCGATATCCTGCGCAAGATGTACGTGCTGCGCCGCATTCTCAACCCGATGGGGACGGTGGACGCGATGGAGTTCCTGATGGACAAGATCCGTCAGACCAAGACGAACTCCGACTTCTTCGACTCGATGAACACCTAAGGCTGGACGCGCTCCGTGGCCTTCGCCGACACCATCGTGGCACTGTCCTCCGGGGCGGTGCCGGCCGGTGTGGCGGTCATCCGGCTGAGCGGGCCCGAAGCGGGGCCCGTCCTGACCGAAATGCTGGGCGCCCTGCCCGTTCCGCGAAAACTCATACTCAGCGATATCACCCTCGATGGGGAGGTCCTGGACCGCGGGCTTGTCGCCTGGATGCCGGGACCACGGAGCTTTACCGGCGAGGATTGTGCGGAGCTGCAGCTCCATGGCTCGCCGGCAGTGGTGCGCGCGGCGTTGCGTCGACTATCGGCCCGCCCCGGCGTGCGGCTGGCGGAAGCCGGCGAGTTCACCCGCCGGGCGTTCGAGAACGGGAAGCTCGATCTGACCGAGGTCGAGGGCCTCGGTGACCTGATCGTCGCCGAGACCGAGAACCAGCGGAAACTGGCGCACGCGCGCCTCGAGGGCGGGCTGACGCGGCAGGTGGAAGGATGGCGTGAGCGTCTGCTCGACCTGCGCGCGGAGATCGAGGCACGGCTGGATTTTTCCGACGAAGGGGATGTCGACGAACTGCCGGAGAGCTGGGCGGCTGACGCCTTGGCATTACATGCCGAGCTCTCTGGCGTAACCGCCTTGCATGGTCAGGGCCGTATCCTCCGTGACGGTTTTCGCGTCGTGCTAGCGGGGCCGCCTAATGCTGGCAAGTCAAGCCTGCTGAACGCGCTCTCGCGCTCGGATGCCGCCATCGTCTCCGACGAACCGGGGACAACCCGGGACCTCAAGGAGATACCGCTCGATATCAAGGGTCAGCTGATCATCCTGGTTGACAGCGCGGGGCTGCGGGAGACGATTTCCAAGGCCGAGGCGATGGGCGTAGAGCGCGCGCGAGCCGCGATGCTCGCAGCCGATCTGGTGCTCTGGCTGCAGGCGCCGGACGTGCCCACTGGTCCGCCGCCCGACTTTGCCGAGATGGGCGACGAACAATGGCGCCGCCCGCCGGTGCTGAAGCTCGGGACGAAGAGCGATATCGGCGCAGTGGCGGGGGTGGATCGCGCAGTGTCGGCGAGCAGCGGCGCAGGAGTGACCGAGTTGCTGGAGCTGCTGTACGAGGTCTCCGGCGCCGGCACGACCAATGTTGCCGACCTGCTGGTGAGCCACGAGCGGGACCGGGAAGCGTTGCTCGCGGCACAGCTGGCGCTGGCGGATGCCGTCGGGCACGTTCAGGAGGCGGAGCTAGCGGCGGAAGACCTACGCCAGGCTTCCGCCGCGCTGGAGCGGCTGCTCGGGCGGATGGACGCCGAGCTGGTGCTGGACCGGCTGTTTGCGAGCTTCTGCATCGGCAAGTGACACGGTCGTGATTCACGTGAAACGGCCCTGCCCGGCCGCGCGTGTTGATTCACGTGAAACCTTGGCGTAGACCGCGCGTCTCCAAGGGATTTCTGGCCATGACCGATTTCGGCGTCATTGTTGTGGGCGGCGGACACGCCGGCGCTGAGGCCGCTGCGGCTGCGGCACGCACGGGCGTGCCGACGGCGCTCATCACCCACAGGTTCGCGACCGTCGGCGAAATGAGCTGCAACCCGGCCATCGGCGGGCTCGCCAAGGGACAGATGGTCCGCGAAGTCGATGCGCTCGGCGGCCTGA
>JAEYTN010000294.1 GCA_023433985.1 Pseudomonadota bacterium
CTGCTCGTGCCCCGGTGTGTCGGCGACGATGAACTTGCGCTTGTCGGTGGAGAAGAAGCGGTAGGCGACGTCGATGGTGATGCCCTGCTCGCGCTCGGCGGCGAGGCCGTCGACGAGGAGCGAGAAATCGATGCCCTCGTCGCCAACGGTGCGGTTGCGGCTTTCCTTGCGCAGCGACGCGAGCTGGTCGTCGAGGATCAGCTGGCTGTCGTAGAGGAGACGGCCGATGAGGGTGGACTTGCCGTCATCGACGGAGCCGCAGGTGAGGAAGCGCAGCAGCGACTTGCCGGTCTGCTCGGCGAGCCAGGTCTCCAGCGCGGTTTCGGAAGCAGGGGCGGTGGCGATGGCGGACATCAGAAATAGCCCTCCTGCTTCTTCTTCTCCATCGAGCCGACACTGTCGGTATCGATGAGGCGGCCTTCGCGCTCGGAGGTGCGGGAGGCCTGCATTTCCATGATGATCGACGGCAGGTCGGCCGCGTCGGAACGGATGCCGCCGGAGAGTGGGTAGCAGCCGAGCGTGCGGAAGCGGATCATTTCTTCGCGCGCGACCTCGCCGGGGTTGAAGCGGAAGCGGTCGTCATCGACCATGATCAGCGTGCCGGAGCGCTCGACCACCGGGCGGCGGCGGGCGAAGTAGAGCTCGGGGATGGGGATGTTCTCGGCGTAGATGTAGGTCCAGACGTCCAGCTCGGTCCAGTTCGAGATGGGGAAGACGCGCATGCTCTCGCCGGGCGCGAGGCGGGTGTTGAAGATGCGCCAGAGTTCGGGCCGCTGGTTCTTCGGATCCCAGGCGTGCTGGGCGTTGCGGTGCGAGAAGATGCGCTCCTTGGCGCGCGATTTCTCCTCGTCGCGACGGGCGCCGCCGATGGCGGCATCGTACTGGCCGGCGTTGAGAGCCTGGCGCAGCGCCTGCGTCTTCATGATGTCGGTATGGACGGCCGAACCGTGGTCGAAGGGGTTGATGCCCTGGGCGATGCCGTCGGGATTGGTGTGGACGATGAGGTCGAGGTCGTGCTCGCGCGCCATCCGGTCCCGAAACTCGATCATCTCGCGGAACTTCCACTTCGTATCGATGTGGAGGATCGGGAACGGGATGCGGCTGGGGAAGAAGGCCTTGCGCGCCAGGTGGAGCAGCACGGAGCTGTCCTTGCCGATCGAATACATCATCACCGGCCGCTCGAAACTGGCCGCGACTTCGCGGAAGATTTCGATGGACTCGCTTTCCAGGGCCTGGAGATGGCTGAGACTACGCCGGCTGGGCTCGGACATTTGCTTACCGTTGCTGCAACGAGGCTGTCACATACGCCCTCGGTGGAGACGCCGGCAAGGCTCAGCAGTCTACCAAAAAAGTGAACTATTACGCCGGTTTGCGCGTATCTGGTGCCACGCGGGTAGAGCTTTTTAGCCGCACTGCCGAACCAGAACGCCAGCGCCGGTTAGCGTCAGCAAAGGAAAATCTATTTCATGGCAGCGGGCGAGGCGGTTGCGGCGCCCCATCGAGCGGGCCGCGAACGCATGAGTTTGCGCCGCCAACGCGATCCACGACTGCCGCTTGCTCTTTCCGGCCTTGCAGCGAAATGCCGTGCCAATTCATCGCGTTGGTGCTTGGCAGCGCTTTGGCGCGACCGTAGTTTCGTCCGGACGTTTCCAACATCCCTCCCCCGGACCATGACCAATCATCCCGACATCATCTCCGCCATCGGCAACACGCCGCTCATCCGGCTCAATCGCGCATCGGAAGCGACCGGGTGCGAGATCTGGGGCAAGGCGGAGTTCCTCAACCCGGGGCAATCGGTGAAGGACCGCGCGGCGCTCTACATCATCCGGGACGCGGAGCGGCGGGGGCTGCTGCGGCCGGGCGGTACCATCGTGGAGGGGACGGCGGGCAATACCGGCATCGGGCTCGCGATGGTGGCGAATGCACTGGGCTACAAATCGGTGATCGTGATCCCCGAAACGCAGAGCCAGGAAAAGAAGGACGCACTGACGTTGCTTGGTGCCGAGCTGATCCAGGTGCCGGCCAAGCCCTACAAGAACCCCAACAACTATATTCGTATTTCCGGGCGGCTGGCCGAGAAGCTGAACAAGGAGCTGCCGGGCGGCGCCATCTGGGCCAACCAGTTCGACAACGTGGCGAACCGGCAGGCGCATATCGAGGGAACGGGGCCGGAGATCTGGGAGCAGACCGGCGGCAAGATCGACGGGTTCATCTGCGCGGTGGGCTCGGGCGGGACGCTGGGCGGGGTGTCGATGGCGCTCAAGGCGAAGAGCCCGGACGTGCAAATCGGACTGGCGGACCCCGAAGGCGCGGCGCTGTTCAGCTACTACACGTCGGGCGAGCTGAAGAGCGCCGGCAACTCGATCACCGAGGGGATCGGACAGGGGCGGATCACCGCCAACCTCGAAGGGGTGCAGGTGGACCGCGCCTACCAGATCCCCGACAGCGAGGCCCTGCCCTATGTGTTCGACCTGCTGGAGCACGAGGGGCTGTGCCTCGGCGGGTCGTCGGGCATCAACGTGGCGGGCGCGGTGCGGATGGCACGCGACCTCGGACCGGGTAAGACGATCGTGACGGTGCTCTGCGACTACGGCAACCGCTACCAGAGCAAGCTGTTCAACCCCGAATTCCTCAAGGCGAAGGACCTGCCGGTACCGCACTGGCTGGAAGAGCCGGCAAGCATCGACTGGAAGTCGGTGGTGGAGCCGGAGCCGGTGGCATGACGGAGTTCGTTTTCCGCGAGGATGCCTACGCGAAGACACTGCCGGTGTCCGTGACAGCGGTGACGCCGGATGGCGGCATCGTGCTCGACCGGACGATCTTCTACGCGACCTCGGGCGGGCAGCCGGGCGATACGGGCTATCTCGAACGTGGAAGCGGCGCGCGTATCCCGATCATCGGCACGATCCACCCCGATGGGGACAAGAGCGTAGTCGTGCATCTGCCGGCCCAGGATGCACCCAAGCCCGAGGTGCATGAGACGCTGACGGCGGCGATCGACTGGGAGCGGCGCTACAAGCTGATGCGCATGCATACGGCGCTACACCTGCTCTCGGTGGTGTTTCCGTTCGCGGTGACCGGCGGATCGGTGGGCGAGGACAAGGGCCGGCTCGATTTCGACATGCCCGAAGTGCCCGAGAACCTCGCTGAGATCGAGGCGCAGCTCAACGCGCTGGTGGGCGGCGACCACGACGTGACGACCGAGTGGATCACCGATGCGGAGCTCGAGGCCAATCCCGGCCTCGTCAAGACCATGAAGGTCAAGCCGCCGATGGGCCAGGGCAAGGTGCGGCTGGTGCGGATAGGCGACGTGGACCTGCAGCCGTGCGGCGGCACGCATGTGGCCAATACGCGCGAGATCGGGCCGCTGAAACTCGGCAAAATCGAGAAGAAGGGGGCGATCAACCGGCGGGTATCGCTGCTGTTCGCCTGAGGCGGCGCAATCGGCCTGACCGCGCGAGCGCGGGGCCCAGGTGCCCTACTCGACCGGCGGGGCGTAGAGCAGGCCGCCGTTGATCCAGAGCGCATTCTGCCCGCGGACCACGGCGGGGCCGGTGGCGGCGCCGAAGTTGCGCTCGAAGATTTCGCCGTAGTTGCCGACCGTGCCCACGACATTGGCGATAAAGCTCCTGTCGAGGCCGATCGAAGGGCCGAAGGAGCCCTCCATGCCGAGCAGGCGGCGGATGCGGTGGGTCTTGGCGGCGGCGAGGCTCTCGACGTTGCGCGAGGTGACGCCCGCTTCCTCGGCGTCGATGAGCGCGAAGAGAGTCCAGCGGACGATGTCGAACCACTGCTCGTCGCCGGCGCGGACCACGGGGCCGAAGGCGCCCTTGCCCAGGCGCTCGGGCAGGATGCGATGGGTGGCGGGCTCGGGCAGGCCGCGTCGCAGGGCGTTGAGCCAGCTGGCGGGGCCGGACACGGCATTGCAGAGCCCGGAGCGGTAGGCCACGGCGAGGTCCTCGCGATCCTCGTATTGCAGCTCGTCGTAGGCGGCCTGCGTGGTGAAGAAGAACTCGCGCAGGTTGGCCAGACCCTCGGGATCGTCGACGATGCAGATGTTGACGTTGTCGAGCTGGTACGCCGAGACCGCGCCCAGCGACTGCGGGACCATGATCGCCTGGCCATCGTAGAAGGAATTGGCGACGTACATGGCGCCGTACCCGGTATCGCGGCGCATGGTCCAGGGCGCGTTGCGGGCAATGAGGTCGATGCTGCCGGTCTGCAGCAGGGCGAAGCGGCTGTCGCCGCTCAGGGGCACGAACTCCATCTTCGAGGGATCGTTGAAGATGGCCACGGCGACGGCGCGGCAGAAATCGACGTCGAAGCCGGTCCAGCGTCCGTCGGCGCCGGTCTGGGCGAAGCCGGGCAGCGGATCGACGGAGGCGCAGATGAGGTGGCCGCGATCGCGGATGGCCTGCAGCGTCGGGCCGGCAGGCTCGGGTGTCGGCTGGGCCAAGGCCGGCGTGGCGGCCAGCAAGGCGAGCAGCATCAGGAGCCGCAGGGCGACGAATACAACCGGCAAATCAACACTCCCGCTGGCCCCCGGGGATTATGGTGAGGCATGGGGCGCGGTCAAGGTTGGGTTTCGGTGGGGGCGGCTACTACCCCGTCTCCCTCAGTGCAGGATCTGGCTGAGGAATAGCTTGGTGCGGTCGTGCTGGGGGTTGGAGAAGAACGCGTCGGGCTCGTTCTGCTCGATGATCTGGCCCTGGTCCATGAAGATCACCCGGTTCGCGACCTGACGTGCGAAGCCCATTTCGTGGGTGACGCAGATCATGGTCATGCCTTCCTCGGCGAGGCTGATCATCACCTCGAGCACTTCCTTGACCATCTCGGGATCGAGGGCGGATGTGGGCTCATCGAACAACATGATCTGCGGGTTCATGCACAGCGAGCGGGCGATGGCGACACGCTGCTGCTGACCACCGGAAAGCTGCCCGGGATACTTGTTGGCCTGCTCGGGGATGCGGACGCGGGTCAGGTACCTCATGGCCGTGGCCTCGGCCTCGGCCTTGGGG
>JAEYTN010000327.1 GCA_023433985.1 Pseudomonadota bacterium
CGCTGAAGGTTGCCAAGGCCGCCGTGCTCCTCGACGACGAGGCGGCGACGCCGGACCGGGTAGCCGAAGTCGCCGCCGGGCTCACCCTCCGGCACTACCGCTTCGACCGTTACAAGTCGGGCAAAAAGGATGATGCCGACGGTGCTCTCGCAGTAACCCTCCACGTCGCCAGCAAGGCGGCGGCCGACAAGGCGATCGCCGATCGCATGGCAGTGGCCGATGGGCAGATCCTCGCCCGCGACCTGATCCACGAGCCGCCCAACGCGCTGGGCACACAGGAATTCATGGAGCGCGTCAGGGGCCTCTCGAGCCTTGGACTCGAGGTGGAGGTGCTCGACCGGGCAGCGATGGAAAAGCTCGGCATGGGGGCGCTGCTCGCTGTAGCGCAAGGCTCCGAGCGCCCACCTTACCTCGTCATCATGCAGTGGAAGGGCGGCAACCCGGGCGATGCGCCGCTCGCCTTCATCGGCAAGGGCGTGGTGTTCGATACTGGCGGCATCTCGCTCAAGCAGGGCGCCGGCATGGAGGACATGACGGGCGACATGGGCGGCGCCGCGGCCGTGACTGGCCTCATGCAGGCGCTCGCCACTCGCAAGGCGCCGGTCAACGTCATCGGCGTTATCGGCCTCGTCGAGAACATGCCGTCGTCGAACGCCTACCGTCCGGGCGACATCCTGAAGGCGATGAGCGGCACGACGATCGAGGTGGTCAACACGGACGCCGAAGGCCGCCTCGTGCTGGCCGATGCGCTCTGGTACACGCAGGACCGCTTCAAGCCAAAGTTCATGATCAACCTCGCGACGCTGACGGGCGCCATCAATGTCGCGCTCGGCAACGATCACGCCGGGCTCTTTTCCAACAACGACGAGCTGGCGGGCCGCCTCAGCGCGGCCGGGCTCGCGACGGGCGAGAAGGTCTGGCGGATGCCGATGGGGCCCGCCTACGACAAGATGATCGAGAGCCGCTTCGCGGATATCAAGAATTCTGGCGGTCGCCCGGCCGGCTCGATCACTGCGGCGCAGTTCCTCGCACGCTTCGTCAACGACGTGCCGTGGGCGCATCTCGACATCGCCGCGGTGGCGCTGTCGTCGCCGCAGACGGAGACGAACGGTGCCTGGGCCTCGGGCTTCGGCGTCACGCTGCTCGACCGGCTGGTGCGGGACCACTACGAGGGCAAATGACCGAGATCCTCTTCTATCACCTCGAAACCCAGCCGCTGGAGCGGGTGCTGCCCGTGCTCGTCGAGAAGAGCCTCGAGCGCGGCTGGAAGGTGGTGGTGGAAACGGGATCGACCGAGCGGGCAGAGGCGATCGACACCCTGCTCTGGACGTATCGCGACGACAGCTTCCTGCCGCACGCCCGGGCGGGCGGCAGCGAGGACGCGGTGCAGCCGGTGCTGATCACTACCCTGCCGCACAACCCCAACGGCGCGCACGTCCGCTTCTTCGTCGACCGAGCCGTGCCGCAATCGGGCGAGGGCTACGAGCGCATCGTCTTCATGTTCTCGGGCCATGATCCCGACGCGGTGACTGAGGCACGCACCGCATGGCGCGCGCTGCGCGACGGCAACGAGGTGACCTACTGGCAGCAGGAATCGGGCGGCCGCTGGGTCAAAAAGGCCTGAGCCTTAGCCCGGCGCCCAGCCAGGCTCCGCCTGCTCGAACTTGGTGAACTGGAAGCCGGGCGCCACGGTGCAGCCGACCAGGGCCCAGTCGCCCTCCACTTTCGCCTGCTGCCAGGTGTTGGGTGGGATGACGACCTGCGGCCGCTCGCCGGCCACAAGGTTTGTGCCGAGGCGCTCCGTCGTGACGGCCATGCCGTCGCGCGAGATGCTGAGCAGCATCGGGGCGCCCGCGTACCAGTGCCATACCTCGGCGGAGTCGACGCGGTGCCAGGCCCCGGCCTGGTTGTCGGCGAGCAGGTAGTAGATCAGCGTCGAGAGCGGGCGACCCGCGTCGTCCAGCCGGTCGGCGAAGGTCTGGCGGTAGAAGCCACCCTCGGGATGCGGCTCGAGCCCGAGCAGCGCGATCACCTCGCCGGCTTTCAGCTTGCTGGTCATGCGCTCATCGCCTCCTCCAGCTCCGTGCTGAGCGTCAGCCACCGCTCCTCGGCGGTGGCGATCTCGGCTTCGAAGCGAGCCTTGTCCTTGCCGAGCAGGATCACCCGCTCCGGGGCGCCATCGTAGGTCTTGGGGTCGGCCAGGAAGCCCTCCACCCGCGCCAGTTCCGTCTGCAACCGGGCGAGCTTCTGCTCGATGTCCTTGATGGACTTGCGCAGGGGAGCGACCTCGGCACGCTTCTGCGCCGCATCCTGCCGGGCCGCCTTCCGGTCCTCGACCACCGGCGCCGCGGCCTTGCCGTTGGTCTTGGCCGGGTTGCCGGTCAGCTGGCGCTGGTAGGTATCGAGGTCGTAGTCGAACTCCTCGATCGTGCCGTTCTGGGCGATCCAGAGCTTGTCCGCGGTGGCGTCGATCAGGTGGCGATCGTGCGAAATGACCAGCACCGCGCCCGTATAGTCGTTGAGCGCGGCGACGAGGGCGTCGCGGCTGTCGATATCGAGATGGTTGGTCGGCTCGTCGAGGATGAGCATGCCCGGCCCGCCGAAGGTGATGAGACCCAGCATCAGCCGCGCGCGCTCGCCGCCCGACAGGTTCTTCACCTTGGTGTCCATGCGCGAGGTGGTGAGGCCCATCTGCGCGATGCGCGAGCGGCGCTTCGCCTCGCTGTCATAGGGCATCAGCTCGACGATGTGCTCGAACGGCGTTTGCTCGGGCTTGAGCTTGTCGAGCTGGTGCTGGGCGAAGTAGGCGATCTCGAGCCCCCTGCCCTTGCGCATCTCGCCGCCCATCGGCTTGAGGTCGCCCGCGAGGAGCTTCGCGAAGGTCGACTTGCCGTTGCCGTTGACGCCGATCAGCGCGATGCGGTCGTCGGGATCGATGCGATTGGTGATGTGGCGGAGGATGACCTTGTCGCCATAGCCCACCGAGACGTTGTCGAAGGTGATCATCGGCGAGGCCGGCACCTTCTTGGGGTTGGGGAAGTCGAAGGGCAGGGAGGTCTCGTCGAACATCGCCGCCGGCGGCTTCAGCTTCTGGATCATCTTCATGCGCGATTGCGCCTGCGCGGCCTTGCTGGCCTTGGCCTTGAAGCGATCGACGAACTTCTGCAGGTGCGCGATCTGGTCAAGGG
>JAEYTN010000342.1 GCA_023433985.1 Pseudomonadota bacterium
CCATCGTAGAGCCTGAGGCGTAAGCGCGGTCGCCGCTCAGCGGGGCGGCCGATCGGTCGAACCCGCGGAGTCGGCTGGTTTCGACGCCGTCTCGTCCTGCCGGTCGCGGATCGGCCGGTCCGCCGGATCGAGAATACGGTGCGCCGCCCCGTCCATGTCCTCGTACTGACCATTGCGGACGGTCCAGAGGAACACGAGGAACGCAACTCCGCCCATGGCGATAGCGACGGGGATAAGGACGATCAGTCCCATGCTTCCGATTTCCCAGGTGGCTTTCGATTGATTCTACCCACGAGTGTGGCCACCCGGCGACCGATGCACCGGAAATACGCTCCGGCCGGCTCGGCTACTCGAACTATTGCCCCAGGGTTGCCTCACCCGACAGGCGGACGAGCTTGAAATCGGAGACGCGGACCTGCAGCTCGATCTCCCACGTGCCCGTGATCGGTATCTGCAGTGGCGCGGCCGTCCACCGGCCATCGGGCGACAGCGTAGCAATGGTCTTGAACGGCTCCATGCCCAGCGCCGGCTGGCTCAGCGAGACGACGATACCCTTGGCGGTCAGCGGCGCCGCGCCATCGGTGAGCTGGATATAGGCAGTGTTGGCGCCGACCCGGCCGGACGTGAACGCCAGCTCGGCCACCACTCCGTCGCCCTCGAGCCGGAGCTGCGGCCCAGCCTGCTCCGACGAGGGCTGCTCCACCGCCTGAGCCACTTCGAGGGCCCGCGGCGGCGGCGTGAAGCGCCAGCCTGAAACCAGCGCGAGCACCGCGGCGATGAGGAACAGCTCGACCACGATGGTGCCCTGCATGTGGGTGCGGGAAATCAGGTCGCCGCGCGCCGCGGGTGCCGTCAGCACCCAGCGGTTCCAGCTGGCGATCGCGAACAGCACTCCGAGCAGGAGGAGTTTCGATGCCAGGATCAGTCCATACGGCGTCAGCCAGGCAGGTCCCGGCCACCCCAGTTGCACCACCGCGAGCACGACTCCCGAGACGACCAGCGGTCCTATCGCGAACGGGATCAACCTCGAGAACCGGATCAGCGGGCGTGCCGAGGCCCGGCGCCCCTGCTTGAGCACGATGGCAAGCGGAAACAGGCCGCCCACCCACCACGCAATGCAGGCGATGTGGAGGAATACCGCCACCCGCGTCAGCCATTGTGGGTCGGCTGCCGCCGCATGACCGCTCAATGCGATCGCCAAGGCGGCGACAACGATGGCCAGTGAAGAAAGCGCCACCGCGAAGCGCCGGCGCCCCATCAGGGAGACCAGGGCGGCAAGAAACGCCAGCCCCTCCAGCACGCTGGTAGCGCCATACGGGCTTGAGAACCCGACCGACCACACCCCCGGCTCGGCGAGGGACGGCAATCCCTTGCCCAGGGTGTCGAGGCCGTGGAGGCCGATGGTGGCGAGCGCGCTCAGCAGTCCGACGGAGACTGACACGGCAATGACGAGTCGGGCGGCGGGCGGGAGCGGCGCGATGGCGCGGAATCCAGTGCCGCCCACGCCGACGAACAGCGCAACGAAGGTGATCGCCCGCGCCAGCCAGAGCAGGAAGGCCGCGAGCGGGTCGGATTGCTGTGGCACCTCGGCCGTGCCGCTCACCTGGCCCACGGAGAACACGATGGCGCCGGCAACCGGGTGACCATCGTCGGAAACGACGCGGTAGCTCAGTACGCTGGTGCCGCGGGCGCGGAACTGCGGCGGGAGGGCGATGCTGAGCACCGCCCCTGCGCTGGTAACGTCGGTGAGTTGCTCCGAGGTGCCGTCGGGGTGCACCAGCGTGGCGGCGAGCGGGGACACCGGCTCGCTGAAGGTGAGGTCCACCCCCGCCGGGCGTTGCTCGAGGACCGAGCCGCTTTCCGGGTTCGTGGAGATCAGCACCGCGTGGGCGAAGGCCGGCAGGCTGGCCGCCCACAGGATGAGGGCGACCAGCGACAGCAGGATAGGCCGGCGCGGCGACTGCGTCGTCATGGGTATCGTCCGCGCCACCTCGGCAGGGTCAATGATGGTGGCCGCTGGCCTCGGCCGGCGTCAGCGATACCGAAGGGGCCGGCAACTCAGCCTCGGGATCTCCGCTGGTGTCGATCCAGGCATCCTCCTCGTCGCCGCAGATCTGGATGACGGGGAAGTAAAACGTGCTGCCGGCCTCGAGGGCGCCGCCAAAGGTGCCGCGGAAGACGAACTCGTCAAACTGGTCGTCGGGGAGTTCCCCACCCGACCAAGAGACTTCGGTCACGCCTTCGGTCAGGGTGGTGCCGTGGTTCTCGAACGGGGTGGCATAGGGACCGGTGACTGTCTTTACCTCCCAGCCCGCCTTTGGCATGGGCTTCACGTTGTAAAAGCCTTCCGGAATCTGGACACGGAGCGCCGTGGTCGCCTTGCCCCCACAGCCGTGAGCGGCAACCAGCACGGCCTTGAAGGTGCTGCCGACCACGGCTTCCTTGGTGGTGAGGGAAATATGCGCCGCGGCGGGGACCGTCATGGCCGCCAGGGCCGCGATAGTGAATGCAGCTGCCGTGATATTCCTGGAAATGATCATACACGTCTCCTTTGGGCGGCTTGCGAGAACTCCCCGGGCCGCCAGGGTGGCACGGACGCCGCGCGTCCAGCTTGGGGCTCTTCCCACAGCAAGTATACCCCTCCCATTTTGATCGGCGAGTTTCTTTGTTCCAGCACAACCAACCGTGCTTTCGCCGAACCAGATGACCCCGACTTGCCGGCACCACCATTTCGCCGCGCTCTTTGCGCTAGAACAAAATGCACCCGCGGCAAATGGAGGAAGAAGGCGCCGCGGGACACAACAACATGTCCCGGCGGAGAATTGAAATGCTCACCACCATCAAGGCCCTTGCCATCACCACCGCGCTGCTCGGCGCGGCAGTCATCCCGGCAGCGGCCGCGGACTTCGAGGTCCGGCTGTTGCAGGACAAGGCCACCGGCGCCCTGGTTTTCGAGCCCATGGTCACCAAGGTTGCCGTCGGTGACACCGTGACGTTCGTGCCCACGCAGAAGGGCCACAATGTCGAGGCGATAAAGGACATGTTGCCGGCCACAGCCAAGACCTTCAAGGGAGCGGCTGGCGAACGGCTCGCCGTCACGTTCACCGAGCCAGGCACCTATGGAGTGAAGTGCACGCCATTTGCCGGCGCAGGAATGGTGGGTCTCGTGGTCGTCGGCGCGGACCCTGTCGACCCAAATGCGGTGGACGGGACCCACCTGCCGCACCGTGCGATCCAGGGATTGCGAACTGCCGTTGAATACGCAGCGCGCTGAATCCCCCATCTGCCCTTAACGGGCTCTGAACCTATGCTGGCCAAGTTCGCTTTGCCTCAGCTTGCATCGCCAGGCCCAAGGACAACAAGGAGAAGACCGATGAAATTTTACAAGATTGCCGGGTTAGCCGTGGCGGTGGCCTCGCTGGCAATGGCAAGCCCCGTGTGGGCTGCGGACCATCAGGTGAAAATGGTCAACAAGGATTCCGAAGGGCGGCCGATGCAGTTCGAGCCCGCGTTCCTCGCGATTGCGCCGGGCGACACCGTAACCTTCGTGCCTACCGATAAAGCACATAACGCGGAGTTCCTGCCGGGCATGCTCCCCGAGGGCGCCGAGGAGTGGAAGGGCAAGGTCAACGAGGCGATTACCGTGACCTACAGCGTCGAAGGGTTCTACGGAGTCCGGTGCGCGCCGCATTTCGGGATGGGTATGGTTGGCCTGATCCAGGTTGGCGACAGTGCGACGCTTCCCGACGTAAGCGGTGTCAAACTGCCCGGCAAGGCCAAGACGCGGATGACGGAACTCCTCGGCCAGGTCGGTGTGCCGCCGGCGAACTAACCCCCGAGCACGACAATCGTAGAAACTGGAGAATATAACATGTCGAAGACCGAGAACGGGCATGCGCCGGCAGCGGTGACGGAGCCCATCGGACAGGCGGGGCTGAGCAGGCGAAACCTGTTGGTGGGGTCGGCGGGGCTGACCCTCGGCGCCCTCGCGGCCGCCGGTACCGCAAATGCACAGGCGGCGGCGCCTGCTCACGGCTCCGGCCACATGTCGGCGGCGGGGGGGACAAGCCTCAGCGGGCGCCTGTACCAGGTGAATCCGGGAATGCCGCAGCACGCCGACATCGCCCATGATCCGGCCGATATCCCGCCGCCGATCTCGCGCCGCGAACCCCAGACCGTGCGGGTCGACCTCGAGACGGTGGAACTCGAAGCGCACCTTGGCGGAGACAGTACCTTCCGCTTCTGGACGTTCAACGGTCGAGTGCCCGGCCCCTTCGTCCGCGTCCGCGTCGGTGACACGGTGGAGGTGCATCTCAAGAACAACGAAGAGAGCTGGATGGCCCACAACGTGGACTTCCATGCTGCGACCGGTCCCGGCGGCGGGGCGGTGCTGACCACGGCCATGCCGGGCGAGGAATTCGCTTTCAAGTTCAAGGCGCTGAACCCGGGCCTCTACGTTTACCACTGCGCCGTACCGCCCGTGGCCATGCATATCGCTGCAGGCATGTACGGGATGATCCTCGTAGAGCCGGAGGACGGGCTTCCGCCGGTCGACCGTGAATATTACGTGATGCAGGGTGAAATCTATACGGAAGAGGCAATGGGCACCCCGGGCCTGCTCAGCGAGAGCTATGAAAAGCTCCTCAACGAGCGGCCGGAGTACTTCGTGTTCAACGGCCATGTGGGCGCGCTGACCGAGCACTTCCCGTTGACAGCGAAAGTCGGCGAGACCGTCCGCATCTTCTTCGGAGTCGGTGGTCCCAACTACACGTCCTCGTTCCATGTCATCGGCGAGATATTCGATCGGGTGTACAACATGGGGTCGGTGACCAGCCCGCCGCTCACTGACGTGCAGACCGTTACGGTGCCTTCAGGTGGCGCGGCCATCGTGGAGTTCAAGTGCGAGGTGCCAGGCAGGTACGTGCTCGTCGACCACGCCCTGTCGCGTGCCGAGCGCGGTCTTGCCGGTTACCTGGTCGTCGAAGGCGAGGAGCAGCCGGATATCTTCTCGAGCATCGGCGCGCCCCCGGACCCGGCTATGTCGGGCCACTGAGCGCGCAATCCCTGCGGGTGGCGGCCCTCAGTCGCCACCCGTTGTCTTCTTGAGGCCAGATCGCGGCAGCGGACAATGGCCCGCTTTTTTCGAGGTGAAGTGAATGTCCTGGTACCGTTCCCGCTCCGCCCTGGTGGCCGCTTCCATGGTGTTGCCGCTGCTCGCCGCAGTCCCGACCCTCGGTCAGGAAAGCACGGTGGAAGGCGCCGCGGGGATGCCGGGCATGGAGCCGGCGGTGACCGGACGGATGACGGTGCGGGAAACCGGCCCGCTTTCGCGCGAGGTCGAGCTGACCTATACCGATGCCGCAACGGGCCGGCAGGTTGCGGCCTACGATGTCGAGCTCACGCAGGAACTGCACATCCTTGCGGTCGACGACCAGTTGAACGAACTGGTGCACGAGCACGTTCGCGAGGCCACAACGGATGGCCGCTTCGTTGCCGAGCTGCAGTTTCCGCATGCCGGGACTTACCACATTTTCACCGATGTGGTGCCGACTGGCCTGGGTCAGCAGGTGCTGCGCTTTGACGTCATGGTGGGAAGCGTGCAAGGCGCGTCGCAAGCCCACGGTGGAAACGCGGCTGACGTGACGGGGGGCACCATCTCATCGGTGGATGGTGCCTATACGGTGCAACTGGACGCGAGCCAGCTGCGGGCCGGGCATGAGGGCGTGATGTCCCTCAACCTGCTCAAGGACGGACAGCCCGCCACTGACCTCGCTCCCTATTTGGGCGTGGCTGCTCATGTTGTGCTGATCCGGGCCGAGGATCTGGCGTATGTCCACGCTCATGCGCTTGCTGAAGCCAGCGGGACCGGCGACGGCGCGGGACCCGACAGCCACGGCACGCCAGCCCCGGAACCCGCGCCGATGCACGATCACCCTACGGCTGACGATCATGGCGCGGCGGCCGATGCGTCTGCTTCTTCCGGCGACCTCGCAGCCGGAGGTGTAGGCTCGCACGATGCCTCCCACGACGTCCCTGCCGGTGAACACGATGCCCACGCAGGTATCATGGGCGACCCGGGGACTGTTCCGGCCGAACTCAGCGTTTACGTCACGCCGCCCGCACCAGGCACCTATGGCCTCTGGATTGAGTTCGTCGGACGTGACCAGGTAGTCACGGTTCCGTTCAAGATCGACATACCTCCAGCGCAAGACTGACGCCGCTGCGACGCGAGGTAACAGCCGAGTGTCCACTTCGCAGGGTGGGCTCAACAGGTGAACGCAACACACTAGTCTTTTGGCAGGGATGGAGTGTGGGCGATGAAGCAGCGACGTCGGATTTACTATTCTGCGGCTCAGCGATCCGAGATCTGGGATCGCTGGCAAGCTGGCGAGTCGATGAAGTCGATCGGGCGACGGTTTGATCGGGCGACGGTTTGATCGGGCATCTTCGTCGGTCTTCTCAGTGATCTCGCCGACGGGTGGCATTCGCCCAGCCGAACGGCACCGGGCGTCCAAGGCACTCAGTCTGGGCGAGCGGGAGGAGATCTCTCGAGGTCTTGGTACGCGGTGCTCTCTGCGTGCGATCGCCCGCAGCCTGGGTCGGTCGCCGTCCACAGTCAGTCGAGAGGTCCGTCGCAACGGCGGGCCTGACCGGTATCGGGCAGCTCGCTCCGATCAAGCCGCCTGGGATCGGGCTCAGCGCCCCAAGCCATGCAAGCTGGCTTGCTGTCCGCATCTGGCCCGGACAGTATCGGCCAAGCTGCAGCGGAAGTGGTCGCCCGAGCAGATCGCCGGCTGGCTCAAGCGCACCCATCCAGGGGAGCCGCATAGTCAGGTGTCGCACGAAACGATCTACGGCAGCCTCTCATCCAAGCCCGCGGAGTGCTGAAAAAGGAGCTGCTGGAGCACCTTAGCGCAAGGCGAACGATCCGGCGGTCCCGTTACGCCAGCATGAAGCAAAGCGGTCTGGGCCAGATCAAAGATGCCATCTCGATCAGCGAGCGGCCCGCCACGGTCGAAGATCGAGCCGCCTCCGGTCACTGGGAAGGCGACCTTATCGGCGGGGCGAAGAACGGCTACGTGGCGACGTTGGTCGAGCGACACTCGCGCTACGTGATGTTGATCTAGGTCAACAACAAGGACACCGAAAGCGTCGTCTCGGCTCTGATCAGGCAGTCGCAGAAACTCCCTCGCGAACTCTACCGATGGCTGACCTGGGACCGAGGCATGGAGCTTGCCGACCACCAGCGACTGGCAATGGCAACCGACATCGAGGTGTACTTCTGCGACCCCCGCTCCCCCTGGCAGCGCGGTTCAAACGAAAACACCAACCGACTACTCCGCCAGTAGCTGCCGCGTGGCACAGACCTGTCCATCCACAGCCAGGCCAAGCTCAGTGCCATCGCTCGGCAACTCAACGAGCGACCTTGCTCTATCAGACCCCCGCGGAGAACTTCGCTCAGTGTGTTGCAGCGATCAGTTGAACCCACAAGTCATTAGTGCCGCCGGCTTAACCGTCGCACAGTCCCTCTTTGATGAAGCGCCGCGTAAGGGATCGAGCAAAGCTACAAACGCCCGCACCACTTCAAGACTCAAATGTCGAGTGTTGACCTACCTAGGCGGTCAAGGCTTGTAACGACCAGCGATCGCCGAGAGGTATTGGAGAGTGACGGCAAACCTGGCCAGCAGGTTGCAGAACAACTCGGTGGCCTTACCGCGCAACTGTGGTGCTGGCAGCAGGAGAACACTGCTTGAATGGGTCAAAGCCTGGGTAAACGATCCCGCCGCTCACGGCGATTTCCTGACCTCCTTCCTGTCATTGCTCCGTGACGCTTTCTTCGCTCGACACGCGAACGGCAAGAAGCGAGACGTCGGACTTGCCGATCGCTCGCAGCAAGCGGCGACGATAATCTTGGAGGCGTGCTCATCGGTTGCGGATGCCAGCCATGCTGCGTTGACGGCCGAGACCGTCAAGGGCGCCCAGCGCGATGCTGCGGTCGCAGTTACAAGGCCGCGGAACTGGTAGCTGCGAACCTTATGAACCAGCTTTACTTCGGTTCGGGCGCATATGCCGATCAAGGGGGAGCCTCGGTGGGGCTCGTGTCGGTCGAAGAGAAGCGTCAGTTCCTGGTCGACTACCGCCCCACTCTCGTGCTTCTGGCAGCATCACACGAGCCGTCGACGCACCATCACCTAGTCGAACTTTATGAGTTTCTGGTTCCCGGCGACCCCGCCGGCGTATTCGATGCGCTTCATGCGCTCCTTCGAGGTCCAGCGGCGGCCGAGGGGTATCACTACGAAGGGCTTGCCGCTCCGGTTATCGTTAGGATGATCACCCGCCATATTGCTGATCATCGAGCGATTTTTGAGGATGACGCGCGCCACTCCGGGCTCGTCGAGATTTTGCGGTTGTTCTCCGACGTCGGTTGGCCGGAGGCTTTGAAACTGCTTTACGAGCTACCCGACCTGCTTCGCTAGCGAGAACCTCTGCGGATGATTTCTAACTGGGGCATTTGAAACGAGACATCCTGAAGCTGCAACGGCCATATGCTACAGTCGCCAGCTACACCCGGTTGCTAACCCATTGAAAATGCTGATGCGGGGCGGCTGGCTGGGGAACCTGGATTTGCAGCGCAGCCGGCCGCTAGAGTTCAATCCTAAGCGGCATGATTTGTCGGGGGATTGGCGGCAACGGACCCCCTCTACAAGACTTCCATAATAAATATCAGTGGTTTAGCGCGATTAACGGACTCAAGAAGTCAACTCATGTCGCGCTGTATTGCTACCCCCAGCTGACTTCTCGGCGTATCCCCAAAAACTCTCGACAGCTCCACGCGGCTCAAACCTGCCTTTCGACCAAACTTGCATAATCTGCAAATATGCACTATCTGCACTTCCTGACGCCGACCCCGAAGCAGGAGTGCACGCGATGGCGAGCGAACAACGGACGACGGACTCATCGGGCGCAACGAAATGGCGGCCACCGGCCAAATTCTGGCCGGTCTATGTCAGCCTAATCCTGGCGATGTTCCTCTCCGCGCTCGACCAGACCATCGTGGCGACTGCACTGCCGACGGTGGTGGGGGAACTTGGCAACCTGAGCCTGATGGCGTGGGTGATCACGGCCTATACGGTTGCCATGACCGTTACGATGGTAATCTGGGGCAAGTTCGGCGACCTCATGGGACGGCGCGAACTGTTTCTCGTCGCACTCGGCATCTTCGCCGTTGGCTCGGCGCTTTGCGGCCTCAGCCAGAGCGTCGGCCAGTTGATCGCCTTCCGCGCCGTGCAGGGGCTGGGTGGCGGCGGCCTGATGGTGCTGTCGCAGGCGATCCTCGCCGACCTGCTGCCGCCGCGTGAACGCCCGCGCTACATGGCGCCGCTTGGCGCCCTGTTCGGCCTCGCCTCGGTGATCGGCCCGCTGCTCGGCGGCTTCATCACCGATCACTGGAGCTGGCAGTGGATCTTCTGGATCAACCTGCCGCTGGGCGGGCTGGCGCTGGCCGTGTCGTTCAAGTTCCTGCGCCTCGGCAAGCCCGATATTGCCTTCAGGACCGACTTCGGCGGCATCGTGTCGGTGAGCGTGGCAGTCGTCGCCCTGACGCTCCTCGTCTCGTGGGGCGGCACCACCTATTCGTGGACGTCGCTGCCCATCCTGGGCCTTGCCGCCGTCGTCGTGCTGGCTGTGGCTGCGTTCGTCCTGTCGGAGCGCAAGGCGACGGACGCGATCATTCCGCTGCACTTTTTCGCCAATCCGTCGTTCTCCATTCCAACGGCGCTCGGCGTTCTCGCGGCGCTGGGGATGTTCGCGGCAGTCAGCTACATTCCGACCTATCTGCAGATGGTCTACGGTCTGGGTGCAACCTTGTCCGGGTTCCTCGTGCTGCCGCTCATCGCCGGCACGATGGTCACCAGCATCTTGTCGGGTGCGATCATCACGCGGAGCGGCCAGTATCGCATGTTCCCGCCGCTGGGCATGGGCCTGATGGGGGTGGCGTTCGCGTTGCTGTCCACCATGACCAGCCAGACCAGCCTGTGGCTTGTCGGCGCTTATCTGGGGCTGCTCGGCCTGGGGCTCGGCTGCGTCCTTCAGGTGCTCGTGCTGATCGTCCAGAACGAGGTCAGGCGGGCGGAACTGGGCACGGCCACCTCGTCCAACAACTTCTTCCGCGAGATCGGCGCCACCATGGGTATCGCTGTCGTGGGTGGCCTGTTCACCTCCGGCCTGCTGGGGAAACTGCAGAGCCTCGACCTGGCTGGTCTCGTCGGCTCGATCGAAGAGCTGACACCCGCGCTGGTTGCTGCGCTGCCAGCCGCCCAACAGGCCGTTGTCATCGAGGCCTATGCCAGCTCGCTGGTCCCGCTGTTCGGATATCTGGTGCCCCTCTTCGTCGCCGGTTTCGTCCTCGCTCTGCTCATGCCCAAGGGTGAGATGCAGGCGGGGGCGGAAGTCGTGGGGCACTGATGACCACCATCCCGCATTTCGATCCCCGGAGCTGAACCATGGATCTGCGCCAGCGTCGCAAGACCGAAACCACCCGCCTTATCCGTGAGGCAGCCGTCGCCCTCGCCCGTCAGCACGGCGTCGACGGCACCACCGTCGAGGCCATCTGCGAGAAGGCCGGGGTCAGCCAGCGGACCTTCTTCAACTACTTCGCCTTCAAGGACGCCGTATTCATGATGCCGCCACCGCCGCTTCCCGAGGCGGCAGTCGCCCGCTTTCTCGTGGGAACCGGCGATCCGATGATCGAACTCATCGACCTCATGGTGGCCCAGGCGCAAGAGATCAAGGACACGCACTGGCTGGGTCAGCTGCTGCACGAGATCGTCGACGCGCATCCCCGCCTGATGCCGTTGCAGATGGCGGAGTTCCAGAAATTCGAGGCACAGCTGGCTGGCCTCATCGGCCAGCGCCGAGGACTCGCCGAGGCCGATGTCATCAGCACGGCGCTCGCCGGCGCAATCGTCGGAGCAACGCGCAGCGGGATGGACCGCTGGCGGCACGACCCCGATGCCGACTTCCCTAGCCTTTTGAGCGAGTGCCTCCATGGCGTGCTCGCCTTCATACGAGGCGGCCACCCCGGCGCTGCCTCATCGAACAAGACATCGAACTAGCGCAGGTCGTGAGGCGCCCGCTGCGCTTCCTCGTGGTGTTCGCCGCGCTGATCGGCGGCGTCTACTACGGCTTCACGCAGCTGCCGTCTTCATTCATTCCGGAAGAGGACCAGGGTGTGCTGATGACCATCGTGACCTTGCCGGATCGCGCCAACGCGGCCCGGACCCAGGCAGTCATCGACATCGTCGAGGACTACTACCTGACTGAGGAGAAGGACTCGGTGGAAAGCGTATTCACCACCGTCGGCTTCTCGCTCGGCGGCAGTGGCGAGAACAGCGCCATGGCCTTCGTCAAGCTGCGCGACTTCGCGGAGCGCAAGACCGAGGCGCAGTCGGCTTCGGCTGTGGCGGGGCGAGCCACGATGTATTTCTCGAAGGTCCGCGACGCCCAGATCTTTGCCCTGTCACCTCCCGCGATCCAGGGCCTCGGTAGCTCGAACGGCTTCGAGATGGTGCTGCTCGACAATGCCAACAACGGCACCGAAGCGCTGGGCCGGGCCAGCAACGACCTCGCCGATCTGGCAGGTCAGACCAGCGAAGTCACCAGCGTGCGCGGCAATGCCGGAGAGCTCGAGACGCAGCTCAAGCTCGTCATAGACCAGGAGAAGGCCGGAGCGCTGGGCGTCGACCTGTCGGGCGCCAACAGCCTGCTGAGCGTCGCCCTCGCCGGCACCACGGTCAACGACTTTGACCTCGATGGCGAGCTGAAGCCGGTGATCGTCAAGGGCGACTCCGAGTTCCGCATGCAGCCGGACGATCTCAAGAACTGATATGCCCGCAACAACAAGGGCGGGATGGTGCCGTTCTCGGCCTTCTCGCACACCGAGTGGGTGAAGGGCTCGGCCAGCCTCTCGCGCTTCAACGGCACGCCCTCGATCACGCTGAGCGGCTCCAACGCTGCGGGCGTCAGCTCCGGTGTGGCGATGGACAAGATGGAGCAATTCGTCACCGAACTGGACGGCGGCTACGGTTCAGGCTGGACCGGTCTCTCCTACCAGGAGCGGCTGTCGGGTTCGCAGGCGCTGATGCTCTACGCGCCTCGCTGATCTTGGTCTTCCTCTGCCTCGCCGCCCTCTACGAAAGCTGGACCATCCCCCTGTCCGTGCTGCTCGCCGTCCCGGTGGGCGTGTTCGGCGCCATCATGGCCGCCTGGCTGTTCGGCCAGTCCAACGACGTCTACTTCAAGGTGGGGCTGCTGACGACGATGGGGCTGGCGGCCAAGAACGCCATCCTGATCGTCGAGTTCGCGCGCGACCTCAGGGCGGCGGGTATGTCGCTGCTGGACTTGGTGCTGGAGGCGCGATTGCGCATCCGCCCGATCGCCATGACCTCGATCGCCTTCCTGCTGGGCGTCCTGCCGCTTGCCCTCGCCACTGGCGCCGGCTCCGGCGCCCAGAACTCGGTGGGTATCGGCGTCGTCGGCGGCACCATCGCCGGAACACTGATCGGCGTGTTCTTCGTCCCGCTGTTCTTCGCCCTGATCAGCGGCGGCTGGGGCAGGAAACGTCTCGAAGCGAAGTGACAAACCAAGCGGGCTGATGCGACATCAGCCCGCAACCAAGGTTGCTTAGGTGCGTCTGCGTTCGGCAAATTGGCGGGCTCGCTTAAGAGCTGGTCTCCTCAAACCTCAAGTTTCACAGGGATTTGCAGTCGGGGGGATTGGCGGTAGCGGACCTCCGCTACCATCGATCCCCCGTGAACAACCGGACCGTGCAGCCTGCTGGACCGGAGTCCGTCAGTCCGCCGGCAGTGCGCCGCGGGTAGCGGATTTTCTCGTGGGCTGCTGCGTGAGCCTGGCGATGGCGGACTCGCCGGCGTTCAGCGTGTAGGTGCGCAGGATTGCCTCGGCGGCGGCGGCATTGCCGGCCTCGATCTGGTGCATGAGCTTGCCGAACTGCTCGATACTGTTGTCGATCTGGCCCGGCTGGCTCATCGAGATGTTGCGGAGCATGTTGATGCGCGACAGCAG
>JAEYTN010000363.1 GCA_023433985.1 Pseudomonadota bacterium
CGATCCTGCGGGCATCGGCCACCTGCTGGGGCGTGGCGTTGCTGATGCCGATGTGGCGGATGAGGCCGCGGCGCTGGAGCTCGGCCACGGCGGTGAGCGAGGGTTCGATGTCGCCTTCGGCGGGCCCCATGGCGAACATGAAGCGCAGGTTGACGACGTCGAGCACGTCGCGGCCGAGGTTGCGCAGGTTGTCGTGGACCTGCGCTTCGAGCTCGGCGGCGGAGTTGGCGAGGAGCCACGAGGCGTCGTCGCCGCGGCGGGCGCCGATCTTGGTGACGATGGTTAGGTCGTCCCGATAGGGGGAAAGCGCCTCGCGGATCAGCTGGTTGGTGACGTGCGGGCCGTAGTAGTCGGACGTATCGATGTGGTTGACGCCCTGCGCGACCGCCTCGCGCAGCACGGCCCTGGCCGCCTCCGGGTCCCGGGGTGGGCCGAAAACGTGGGGGCCGGCAAGCTGCATGGCGCCGTAGCCCATGCGGTTCACGGTGCGGTCGCCGAGCTGGAAAGTGCCGGACTTGTCGAGGTTTGGCATCAGTGCCTCCTTGGTTGGAGCGCTGATGTAGGCCTTGCCCATTAGGGTGATAACCGCCCATAATCCGTACGCGCTGTGCGGAGCTTCGAACAATGAAGGTAGACCTCAACGATCTCCATGCGCTGGCGGCGGTGGCGCGGGCCGGCGGGTTCCGGGAGGGGGCGCGGCTCAGCAATTCCAGCGCCTCCGGCCTGAGCGAGGCGGTGCGGCGGCTCGAAGCGGGCCTTGGCGTGCGGCTGCTCAACCGCACAACGCGCAGCGTGGCGCCGACCGAGGCCGGGCGAGACCTCTTGAACCGGCTCGACCCGCTGCTGCGCGAGCTCGATGCGGCGCTCGATGCGGTGAACACCTATCGCGACCGGCCGGTGGGCACGCTGAAGCTCAACGTGCCGGTGAGCGCGGCGCGGCTGGTGCTGCCGGGGATCATCCCGGATTTCCTCAAGGCGTATCCGGGGATCACGGTGGAGATCGTGGCGGAGGAGAGTTTCGTCGACATCCTCGCGACGGGGTGCGACGCGGGCATCCGCTACGAGGAGCGGCTCGACCAGGACATGATCGCGGTACCGATCGGGCCCAGGGTGCAGCGGTTCGGGCTCGGGGCGTCGCCGGACTACCTCGACCGGCATGGGCGGCCGAAGCATCCACGCGAACTGCTGCAGCATACCTGCCTCAGCGGCAGGTTCCCCAGTGGCGTGGTGTTCACGTGGGAGTTCGCGCGGGACGGCGAAGTGGTGCGGATCGAGCCCAGCGGGCCGCTGATCGTGCAGGCGGGCGCGGCGACAGACCTTGCCGTCAACACGGCGGTGGCGGGGGTGGGGATTGTCGGGATCTTCGAGGACTGGCTGAAGCCCTGGTTCGCGCGCGGCGAACTGGAGCCGGTGCTGGAGGACTGGTGGCCGCAGTTCTCCGGGCCGTTCCTATACTACCCGGGGCGGCGGCTGGTGCCGGCGCCGCTGAGGGCATTCATCGACTTCGTGCGTGCGAAGGGCGAGGGCTAGTTGCCGCCTCCGCCGGCGCGCCGGTCCTCCTCCCCCGCGAGGCGGGGGAGGAGATGCTGCGGCGAGGTCGGCTTACTTCAGGAAGTCGCCGACATTGTCCTTCGTGACGCGGTCGAGGCCGGTGTAGATGATCTCATCCACCGTCTCGCCGTTCTTGAGCTTGGCCAGGGTTTCCATCGCGACCTGGCCCATTTCGAACGGGCGCTGCCCGACGAGAGCGTGGGCATAACCATCACGCAGCAGCTCGAGCTGCTGCGGCAGGGTGTCGGCGACGACGAGGGCGAGTTCGCCCGAATCCACCTTGGCCTTGTTGGGCTCGACGAAGTTCTTCCAGCCGTCGGGAGCGAACATCGGCCAGCCGCCGACCGGCACGATCGCCTTGAGGTCGGGGTTGGCGGTGACGAAATCGCCGGCCTGCTGCACCGCAAGCGCTACGTCGTCGTTCGAGAAACTCGGCGAGCCGGGCACTTCGGTCCAGTTGGATCCCTCGAGGGCCTTGCGCACGCCGTCAACGCGATCAGCCAGGTTCGGCGAGGCAGCGCCACCCGAAATGACGGCATAGGTTCCGCCGTTCGGAGCTACCTTCAGCAGTTCTTCACCGAGCGCGGTGCCGAACTCGGAGTTGTTGGTGCCAACATAGGCGGCGCGCTTCGAATCGGCGGCGTCGGAGTCGAAGGTGATGACGGCTATGCCCGCATCCACGGCCTTGTCGATGAGCGTGGTGGCGGCGGCCGCATCGGACACCGAGATGGCCAGACCATCGACGCCCTGCGTGATGAAGTCGTCGATGATCTGCGCCTGGGTGGCGGTCTCATGTTCGACCGGCCCCTGGTAGACGCACTCGATGTTCCCGAGTTCAGCCGCCTTGGCCATGCAGCCATCGCGAACAAGATCGAAGAAGGGGTTGTTCATCGCCTTGGGCACCACGGCGAACTGCAGCTTGTCCTGCGCGGTCGCGACGCCGGTGAGACCGAGCGCGGCAATCGCCAGGGCGGTGATCGCTGTACGAAGC
>JAEYTN010000175.1 GCA_023433985.1 Pseudomonadota bacterium
GCCTTCAGCCAGTCGCCCTTGTAGACGAGGTCGTTCCAGTCCGGGATCTGGTTGTTCACCGGGCAGCCGTTGTGACAGTACGGAATGCCGCAATCCATGCAGCGCGCCGCCTGGTCGCGGGTGCCCTTGTCGCCCAGCGGAATGGTGAACTCGTTCCAGTTCTGCAGCCGTTCCTCGACCGGCAGGTAGTCGCGCTCGACGCGGTCGATCTCGAGGAAACCAGTGATCTTGCCCATTGTTCTTCCTCTTACTCCGCCGCCACGCGCTGAGCGGCTTCGCGAGCCTGTTCCATCTTCTGCAGGGCCTTGCGGTACTCGACCGGCATGATCTTGCGGAACTTGGGCAGGTACTCGTCCCAGTTCGACAGGATGTGGTTGGCGCGGCTCGAACCGGTGAAGGTCTTGTGCCGCAGGATCAGCTGATAGAGCCGCTCTGCGTCACGCCGCTGCAGGTCGTGCAGGATCTCGACCACGCCCATGGTTTCGAGGTCGCCGTGGTGACCGAACTCGCGGCCATGCAGCTTCTCCTCTTCCACCACCGGCTCGAGCTCGATCATGGCCATGTTGGCACGGCTCTCGAACGTATCGTCCTCGTCGAGCACGTAGGCGACGCCGCCCGACATGCCGGCGCCGAAGTTGCGACCCGTCTTGCCGAGAACCACCACCACGCCGCCGGTCATGTATTCGCAGCCATGGTCGCCCGTTCCTTCGACCACCGCGATGGCGCCCGAGTTGCGAACGGCGAAGCGTTCGCCGGCCACACCGCGGAAGTAGCATTCGCCGGTGATGGCGCCGTAGAGCGCGGTATTGCCGATGATGATCGACTCCTCCGGCACGTAGCCACGCTGTTCCGGCGGCCGGACCACGAGGCGCGCGCCCGACAGACCCTTGCCGACATAGTCGTTGGCTTCACCGACCAGGTCGATCGAGATGCCGCGTGCCGCCCAGGCACCGAAGGCCTGCCCGGCGGTACCCGTCAGCGACACCGCAATGGTGTCGTCGGGCAGGCCCGCATGGCCGTAGCGCTTGGCGACGGCACCGCCCAGCATGGCGCCCGCCGAGCGGTCGACGCTGGTGATGGTCTCGACGATCCTGACCGGCGTGCCGTTCTCGAGCGCGGGCTTCGCCGCTTCGATCAGCCGGCGGTCGAGCACCTTGTCGATCGGGTGGTCCTGCACCTCGGTGTGGGTGATCGAGACGCCCTCGGCCGCGAACGGCTTGTGGAAGAGCTTGGAGAAGTCCAGCCCCTTGGCCTTCCAGTGGGCGACGGCCTCGGTCTTGTCCAGCATCTGCATCTGGCCGACCATCTCGTCGAAGCGGGTGTAGCCCAGTTCGGCCATCAGCTCGCGCACTTCCTCAGCGACGAAGAAGAGGTAGTTGATGACGTGCTCGGGCTTGCCGGTGAAGCGCGCA
This sequence comes from Pseudomonadota bacterium, assembly GCA_023433985.1. Taxonomy (GTDB): domain Bacteria; phylum Pseudomonadota; class Alphaproteobacteria; order Rhizobiales; family Devosiaceae; genus Devosia_A. The sequence goes on from JAEYTN010000175.1 coordinate 1,413, forward strand.
CGCAGCACCGGGTCCTGCGTCGCGACACCGACCGGGCAGGTGTTGAGGTGGCACTTGCGCATCATCACGCAGCCGGCCGCAATCAGCGGCGCGGTGGCCATGCCGAACTCGTCGGCGCCGAGCAAGGCGCCGATCACCACGTCACGGCCCGTGCGGATGCCGCCGTCGACCTGCACGGCGATACGGCCGCGCAGCTTGTTGCGCACCAGCGTCTGGTGGGTTTCGGCGAGACCGATTTCCCACGGCGAACCAGCATGCTTCAGCGAGGTGAGCGGGCTGGCGCCGGTGCCGCCTTCGTAGCCGGAGATGGTCACATGGTCGGCGCGCGCCTTGGCGACGCCGGCCGCAACCGTGCCCACGCCCACTTCGGAGACGAGCTTCACCGACACCTGGCCGGTGGGGTTGACGTTCTTCAGGTCGAAGATCAGCTGCGCCAGGTCCTCGATCGAGTAGATGTCATGGTGCGGCGGCGGCGAGATGAGGCCGACGCCCGGGGTCGAGTGGCGCACCTTGGCGATGGTGTCGTTCACCTTGTCGCCCGGCAGCTGGCCGCCCTCGCCGGGCTTGGCGCCCTGGGCCATCTTGATCTGCATCATGTCGGAGTTGACCAGGTATTCGGTGGTCACGCCGAAGCGGCCCGAGGCGATCTGCTTGATGGCCGAGCGCTTGGAGTCGCCGTTCGGCATCGGCACGAAGCGATCCGGCTCCTCGCCGCCCTCGCCGGTGTTCGACTTACCGCCGATCCGGTTCATGGCGATGGCGAGGGTCGTATGCGCCTCGAGCGAGATGGAGCCATAGGACATGGCGCCCGTCGAGAAGCGCTTGACGATCTCGGCCGCGGGTTCGACCTGGTCGAGCGCCACCGGCTGCCGGCCATCCTCGTCGGCCTTCCTGAGCCGGAAGAGCGAGCGGATGGTGACGTACTTGTCCTCCACCTCGTTCACCTGGCGGGCGAACTCGCGGTACTTGTCGCGGGCATTGCCACGGGCGGCGTGCTGCAGGTTGGCGACCGTCTCGGAGCGCCAGACATGCGCCTCGCCGCGGAAGCGGAAGGCGTAGTCGCCGCCGACATCGAGCGTGTCCTCGAGCACCGGCGAGTTGCCGAAGGCGTCGAGGTGGCGCTGCACCGTTTCTTCGGCGATCTCCTTCAGGCCGGCGCCCTCGATGGTGGTCGCGGTGCCGGTGAAGTAGGTGTCGACGAAGTCCGAGCTCAGGCCAACGGCGTCGAAAATCTGGGCGCCGCAATAGGACTGATAGGTCGAGATGCCCATCTTGGCGGTGACCTTCAGGATGCCCTTGCCGATCGCCTTGATGTAGCGGTAGATCAGCTCGTGCTCGTCCACCTCGACCGGGAACTGGTCGCGCATGGCGAGCAGCGTCTCGAACGCGAGGTAGGGGTTGATCGCCTCGGCGCCATAGCCGGCAAGGGCGCAGAAATGGTGCACTTCGCGCGCTTCGCCGGTTTCGACCACAAGGCCCACCGAGGTGCGGAGGCCCTTGCGGATGAGGTGGTGGTGCACTCCGGCGGTCGCCAGCAGGGCAGGGATCGCTACCCGGTCGCGGCTCATGCCACGGTCGGACAGGATGATGATGTTGTCGCCCGAGTGCACGGCGAGCTCGGCGTCCGAGAACAGCTGCTCGAGCGCCTTCTCCATGCCGTCGGCGCCCTCCGACACCGGATAGGTAATGTCCAGCGTCTTGGAGCGGAACGGGTTGTCTTCCATGCCGCCGATGGCGCGGATCTTCTCGAGGTCTTCGTTCGAGAGGATCGGCTGGCGCACTTCGAGGCGCTGGCGCTTGCCGCCGCCGGTGAGGTCGAGCACGTTGGGCCTGGGCCCGATGAACGAGACGAGGCTCATTACCAGTTCCTCGCGGATCGAGTCGATCGGCGGGTTCGTCACCTGAGCGAAGTTCTGCTTGAAGTAGGTGTAGAGGAGCTTCGACTTGCTCGACAGCGCCGAGATTGGCGTGTCCGTGCCCATCGATCCTGTCGCTTCCTGGCCGGTGACGGCCATGGGCGGCAGGATCAGCTTCAGGTCTTCCTGCGTGTAGCCGAAGGCCTGCTGGCGGTCGAGCAGCGGGATGTCAGAGGTCTTGGGCTCGAAGTGAACGGCCGGCAGGTCCTCGAGCACGATCTGGGTACGGCCCAGCCACTGCTTGTAGGGGTGGGCGTTGGCTAGCTCGCGCTTGATCTCCTCGTCGGAGACGATGCGGCCCTGCTTCAAATCGATCAGCAGCATCTTGCCGGGCTGCAGGCGCCACTTGGTCTTGATCTTCTCGGACGGGATCGGCAGCACGCCGGCCTCGGACGACATGATCACCACGTCGTCCTCGGTGACGAAGTAGCGGGCCGGGCGCAGGCCGTTGCGGTCGAGCGTGGCGCCGATATGGATGCCGTCCGAGAAACACATGGCGGCGGGGCCGTCCCACGGCTCCATCAGTGCGGCATGGTACTCGTAGAAGGCGCGGCGATCTTCATCCATCAGCGGGTTGCCGGCCCATGCCTCGGGAATGAGCATCATGGCGGCGTGCGGCAGCGAGTAGCCGCCGCGCATCAGGAACTCGAGCGCGTTGTCGAAGCAGGCCGTGTCCGACTGGCCCTCGAAGGAGATCGGCCAGAGCTTGGAGATATCGTCGCCGAGGAGCGGCGAGGACACGCTCG
>JAEYTN010000391.1 GCA_023433985.1 Pseudomonadota bacterium
AGCTGGTTGAGCACCGGGATGATGATCAGCCGGCCCTTGATGTCCTCGAGCCGCAGCGTTCGGACCAGGTTCGACAGGGTGATCGGGCCGTCATACTCGTCGCCATGTACCGAGCCGGTCATCAGCACGGACGGACCGGTGCCATTGTTGAACACGGCAACGGGAATATGGATCGACGTCTCGGTGCCTGGGAGGGGCACCGAGATCTTGCCGAGCTGTCTGCCCGGGCGGTCGAAATCGACATCGCAGGTGATAGCCGACCAGGTCGGCAGGGGAACGTTCGACATCACTTGGCCAGCAGATCGCGGGGGAACTTGCTGAGGGTGACGATCCCCTTGTCGGTGACCTGGAAGGTCTCGCTGAGGATATAGCCCCAAGTATCGTACCACATGCCGGCCATCAGGTGGAACGTCATGTCGGGCTCGAGCACAGTCTGGTCGCCGGTGCGCAGGCTGGCGGTCTTCTCGGTCCAGCCGGCACCGATGGCGTAGCCGAGCCGCGACTTCTTCTCGACGCCGTGCTTGCGCGTGGTGCGGCGGAACAGGGCATCGAGCTGCTCGCAGGTCCAACCCGGCTTGACCTGGTCGAACACCGCTTCGACGCCCTCGCGCGTGGCGCGATAGACGTACTCCATCTGCTCGGTCGGCTTGCCGAGGATGAAGGTGCGCGACAGGGCGGCGACGTAGCGCAAGCGAGCGCCGCCCAGCTCGATGTTCATCTGGCTGTCGTTGACATAGAGCGCGTCGTTCCAGCTCAGGTGCGGGTTGCCGCTGCGCGGGCCGGCCGGCATGTCGAGCCCCGGGATGCGGTCACCGCCGAACTCCGGCGTGCCGCGGATCAGGGCGGCCGCGACTTCGGCCGCGACGTCGCAGCCGCGCTTGCCGACGGCGAGGTTGTCGTAGGCGGCCTGCATGCCGAGATCGGCGATCTCGCCGGCCTGACGCATGTAGAGCAGCTCGGTCTGCGACTTCTTGAGGCGCTGCCAGGTGACCAGGTGGCCGACGTCGCTGAACCGTGCATTGGGCAGGTTGGAGCGCAGGCGGTCATAGGTGTTGGGCGTTAGGCAATCGAGCTCGATGCCGATGCGCTTGCCGTCGATCTTCCACTGCCGGAACAGGTCGGCGAAGTAGTCGTAGGGGTGCATGCGCTGGTGCGCGATGTAGTCCTCGGGGTAGCCGAAGATGCTGGACTGGCGCAGGAACGTGTCGCTGCCATTGGTGTCCATGTCGCGCACGATCAGGCGCGGCTCTTCCTCGGTGGCAATCACCACCAGGCACTGCGGCACGTAGGCGGACTGCCCCTCGTAGCCCGACAGGTAGTTGAGGTTGAACTGCTCGATCACGACCAGCGCATCGAGGCCGGCGTCGGCCATGCGGCGCTTGGTTTCCTGCAGGCGCTGGAGAAATTCGTCGCGTGTAAAGGCGGGCATTGCTGTCACTTTCAGTTGGAGCCGTAGCCGATCATCGCCTTGAGCTCGGTGAACTCCTCAAGGCCGTACTTGCCATTCTCGCGACCGTTGCCGGACTGCTTGAAGCCGCCAAACGGGGCGAGACGGTCGAGGTTTGGGTAGTTGATGTGGATGCGCCCGGCGCGGATGCGGCGCGCGATCGCGCGGGCGTGGTCGAGGCTGCCCGACTGCACGTAGCCGGCGAGGCCGTAGATCGTGTCGTTGGCGATCTCGACCGCATCGTCGTCGTCGCGGTAGCCGATGATCGACAGCACCGGCCCGAAGATCTCCTCGCGGGCGATGCGGGTGTCGCGGCCGACGCGGGCGAACACGGTGGGCCGCACGAAGTAACCCTTGGTCAGCCCGTCCGGGCGGCCGGGACCGCCGGCGACGAGATAGGCGCCCTGCTCGATCCCCGAGATGATCATCGACTGGACCGTGTCGAACTGCGCCGCATTGACCACCGGGCCCATGGTGGTGCCTTCGCTGGTCGGGTCGCCGACCACCACCGTGGCCGCAGCTTCCCGCGCGATGGCGATCACTTCCTCCATGCGGTGCTCCGGCACCAGCATTCGGCTGGGGCAGCTGCAGGCCTGCCCGGTGTTCGAAAAGGCGGCGAGCACGCCCTTGCGCACCGCGGTGGGGAAGTCGGCGTCCTCGAGGATGATGTTGGCCGACTTGCCGCCCAGCTCCTGCGCGACGCGCTTGACGTTGTCGGCCGCCGCCTTGGCGATGGCGATGCCGGCACGGGTGGAACCGGTGAACGACACCATCTCGATATCGGGATGGGCGGAGATCGCCGCGCCCACGTTGGGGCCGTCGCCGTTGATGAGGTTGAAGACGCCCTTGGGCACGCCCGCCTCGTGCAGCACTTCGGCGAAGATGATCGCGTTGAGGGGCGAAACTTCGCTGGGCTTGAGCACCATGGTGCAACCGGCTGCGAGCGCCGGGTAGACCTTGGTGGCGATCTGGTTGATCGGCACGTTCCACGGCGTGATCAGCCCGCACACGCCGATCGGCTCGCGCGAGATCATGGTGGTGCCGGCGAGGTGCTCGAACTGATAGGTCTCCATGACCTCGATCAGCTTGTCGAGATGGGCGATGCCGAGGAAGGCCTGGGTCTCGCGCGCCTGGACGATGGGGGTGCCCACCTCCTGGCACATGACCTGCGCCAGCTCCTCATAGCGCGTCATGTAGACGTCCTTGATGCGGCGCAGCAGCGCCAGCCGCTCGGCGGGGGGGGTCTGGGAATAGCTGGCGAACGCGCGGCGGGCGGCGGCCACAGCCTTGTCGACATCGGCGGCGCTGCCGGCGGCGACCCTGGCGAAGGTCTCCTCCGTAGCCGGGTTCACCACGTCGATCCTGGCTGACACGACCGGATCGACCCAGTCCCCGTCGATGTAGAATTTCAGAGCATTGTTCATGGGCGCCTCGAGGTGCTGACGGCTGGAGGGAATTCGTATTGCGCGGGGGGCGCAGGCTGCGGCCGGGTCGCCTGGGGCAGGCCAGCGCCATTTCGCCGGGCGTGCGCATTCCGGGCTCGATGTGCTCGGCGATAGCGCTTGGCGCTCAGGGATTTGGTGAGAAACCGGCCCAGTTCAGCGGCCCTTTTTCATAAGGTTGCCACGGCTGAGGATATGTTCCGGGTGCAGTAGAAATCGCTCTTTTGCCCACTTCCAAGAGCAGGATTTCACTGCTCCCGGACGCGATTCAGCGCTTCTCCGTTGCCGGGCATCGCTACGGTTTTGGCATTCAAAGGCGGACTTGCCCCTAGCGAAAAGGCGGGCACGGGCGCCGGCTAATCCAGAGCGGAGGGACTATGAATAAGCTTCTCGTGCCACACTTCGGTTGGGTCGATGCCCGCCAGCAACGCTCCATCATCGAGATGAGCCGTGGCGCTTCTCGCCGCGACGTCCTGCGCGGCCTGCTGGCCATGGGCCTGAGCGCCGCCGTTGCCGGTTCGCTGCTGACCTCGGTCACCGATGCCCACGCGGCAACGCCCCAGCGCGGTGGTACCCTCAAGGTCGCCGGCGGCTCGTCGAGCAATGCGGACACGGCTGATCCGGCGCTGTTCGCCAACAACACCGACTACAGCCGCGGCTTCATGTTCTATAACGGGCTGACGGTGCTCGACCCGCAGCTGATCGCGCAGCCCTCGCTCGCGACTGAGTGGAGCCACGACGGCACCAGCACCGTGTGGCTGTTCAAGCTGCGCGACGGCGTGCGCTTCCACGACGGCACGCCGTTCACTGCGGACGATGCGGCCTACTCGCTTAAGCGCCATCTCGATCCGACCACCGGCTCGAAGGCCAAGGTGATCGCCGAGCAGATTCAGGACGTGCGCGTCATCAGCCCCACCGAGCTGGAAGTGACGCTGGTGGCCGGCAACGCCGACCTGCCGGTGCTGCTTGGCACCTTCCACTTCATGATCGTCAAGAACGGCACGACCGATTTCTCCAAGCCGAACGGCACCGGTCCGTTCCGCTGCGAGGAGTTCACCCCCGGCGTGCGGTCCCTGGCGGTTCGCAACGAGGACTACTGGAAGGCAGGGCAGCCTTATCTCGATGCCATCGAGTTCATCGGCCTCTCCGAGGAAAATGCGCGCCTCAACGCGCTGCTGGCCGGTGACGTCCACCTCACCACCACCATCAACCCGCGCTCGATCGGGCAGCTGACGGCGAACCCGGACATGGTGCTGTTCGAGACCAAGGGCGGCACCTACACCGACCTGATCATGCGCAAGGACGATGCGCTGATCGGCTCGCAGGACTTCGCGCTCGGCATGAAGTACCTGATGAACCGCCAGCAGGTGCGCGGCGCCGTGTTCCGCGATTTCTCGGTGGTCGGCAACGACCATCCGATCGATCCGACCAACCCGTTCTTCGCGCCCGACCTGCCGCAGCGCGAATACGATCCCGACAAGGCCCGCTTCCATTTCGAGAAGGCCGGCGCACTCGGCCAGGCCATCCCGATGGTCGTGTCGGAAGCTGCCCGCGCGTCGATCGAGATCGGTACCATCCTGCAGCAGGACGGTCTCGACATCGGTCTCAACATCGAGCTGCAGCGTGTCCCGATCGACGGCTTCTGGTCGAACTACTGGATGAAGGTTCCGCTGGGCTTCGGCACGCTGAGCCCGCGCCCGACCGCCGACATGATGCTGTCTCTGCTCTACAAGTCGGATGCCGCCTGGAACGAGGCCGGCTGGAAGAACGAGCAGTTCGATCAGCTGCTGCTGCAGGCCCGCGTCGAGTCCAACCTCGACACCCGCAAGCAGATGTACGCCGATCTCCAGCAGCTGGTCCACGACTTCGGCGGCACGGTGATCCCGAACTTCTACAGCAACCTCGACGCGCATCACCGGTCGGTCAAGGGCATGATTCCGATCCCGACCTCCAACATGATGGGCGCCAATTTCGCCGAGAACGTGTGGTTGGAAGCCTAACTCGCACACCCGTGCATGGCGCCCGGGGAGAACTCCCCGGGCGCATCTTTCAGGAGCGAAGATGGCAGGACAGATTCCCACACTCATCGCCAAGCGCGTCGGCATCACCATCCTGACGATGCTGATCGTGGCGACACTCGTGTTCTTTGCCAGCATCATCCTCCCGGGCGATGCTGCCGAAGCGATCATGGGACAGTTCGCTACGGCCGAGACGGTGGAGGGTCTGCGCCAGACCATGGGGCTCGATCAGCCGCTGGTCGTCCGCTATCTCGACTGGCTGGGCGGCATGCTCGTCGGCGATCCGGGCCTCTCGCTCGTCACCCGGGCGCCCGTGGCCGACATCATCGCCTCGCGCATGCCCAATACCTTGCTGCTGGGCGGGCTCACCGCCGCCATCGCCATTCCCCTTGCGCTCTTCGTGGGCATCAGCGCGGCCATCTGGCGCGGCTCGATCTATGATCGGCTGACCAGCGCCATGGCGGTGTTTGCCATGTCGGCGCCGGAGTTCCTCATCGCCACGTTGGCCGTGTTCTTCTTCTCGGTGAAGCTCGGCTGGCTGCCGGCGCTCGCCAATATCGGCAATGCCTCCAATTTCTGGGAACTGTTGCGCGTCCTCGCCATGCCGATCGGCGCCCTGACCTTCGTCATCGTGGCCCAGACTGCCCGCATGACCCGCGCGGCGCTGCTGGCAGCACTCCAGTCGTCCTATGTCGAGATGGCCACGCTCAAGGGCGCGAGCCGGCTGCGCGTGGTGCTGCGTCACGCCCTGCCCAATGCCCTGGGGCCCATCCTCAACTCGGCCGCGCTGGCGCTGAACTCGCTGCTCAGCGGCGTCATCTTCGTCGAGATCATCTTCAACTATCCCGGCGTCGCCAAGCTCATGGTCGATGCGGTTTCGACGCGCGACCTGCCGCTGGTCCAGGCGTGCGCTATGCTGTTCTGCGCCGGCTACCTGTTCCTCGTCACCATCGCCGATATCGCGGCGATCCTTGCCAATCCGCGGCTGCGCCGCGCGAAGGGGAGGCACTGATGGCCGCCATCAGCAAACCGTCCTTCCTGCCGCGGGTGCGGTTCACCTGGCTGGGCGCCATCGGCCTTGCGGTGGTGGTGCTCTGGGTGGCGGTCGCCATCTTCGCGCCCTGGATCATGCCGCACCGGCCGGGCCGCATCGTCGATTTCAACGGCGTCTTCGGAGCGATGTCCGCCGACTTCCCGCTCGGTACCGACTATATGGGCCGCGACATGCTGAGCCGGGTGATCGACGGCGCCCGCTACACTGTCGGCGTCTCGATCGCCGCGACGCTCCTCGCTTCGGTCTGCGGCACGATCCTCGGACTTTTCGCGGCCGTGGCCGGCGGTTGGCTCGACGCCATCCTGAGCCGTTTCATGGATGCATTGATCTCGCTGCCCAGCACCATCTTCGCTCTGGTGATCATTGCGGGCCTCGGGTCCTCGGTGCCGGTGCTGATCTGCATCTCGGCGCTGCTCTACACCCCCGGCATCTACCGCGTGGCGCGCGCAGCCAGCGTCAACGTCGTCGTCACCGACTTCATGGAGGTGGCGCGGGTGCGCGGCGAGGGCATGTTCTACCTGATGGTGCGCGAGGTGCTGCCCAACATGATGCCGCCGGTGCTCACCGATTTCGGCATCCGCTTCATCTACGTCATGCTGTTGATCAGCGGCCTGGGCTTCCTCGGCCTCGGCATCCAGCCGCCCAACGCGGACTGGGGCACGCTGGTCTATGAAAACCTCGCCGGCATCGGCAGCGGCTCGCCCGCGGTGTTCCTGCCGGCCCTGTGCATCGTCTCGCTCGCGCTCGGCATCAACCTGGTGGTCGACAATTTCTCCGACGCCAGCAAGGCAGGGAGTTCCGAGCTATGAGCGCAGCCACACCCTTCGTCGAGGTCAAGGATCTGTGCGTCTCGGTCGTCGGCGCCGACGGGCACGCGACGCAGATCGTCTCCGATGTGTCCTTCTCGGTGGCGCCCGGCGAGGTGCTCGCGCTCATCGGCGAATCCGGATCGGGCAAGACCACCATCGCCCTGACGCTGCTGGGCTATGCCCGTTCCGGCTGCCGGGTCACCGGTGGCAGCGTCCGGGTCGGGTCCCACCCGATCTCCACCATGCCGAAGCCGGCGCTCGAAAAGCTGCGCGGCAACAAGATCGCCTACATCCCCCAGAGCGCCGCCGCCGCGTTCAACCCGGCCTACAAGATCATCACCCAGGTGGTCGAAGGCGCGATGATCCACGGCACGATGAGCCGGTCCGCCGCCGAGGACAAGGCGCGGCTGCTCTTCGCCGAGCTCGCCTTGCCCGACCCCGAGAACATCGGCGAGCGCTATCCTCACCAGGTGTCCGGCGGCCAGCTGCAGCGCATGATCGCGGCGATGGCGCTGCTGAACGACCCCGAGCTGGTGATCCTCGACGAGCCGACGACGGCGCTGGACGTCACCACGCAGATCGAAGTCCTCCGTGCCTTCAAGAAGGTCGTCCAGAACCGCAAGGCCACCGCGATCTATGTCTCGCACGACCTGGCCGTGGTGGCGCAGATCGCCGACCATATCGCCGTGCTGCGCAACGGCAAGCTGCAGGAACTGCAGCCGGCGGACGACGTCATCGAACGTCCGCAGCAGGACTACACGCGGGAGCTCCTCGCCGCCGCCGAGCCGCAGCGCCGTGCCCCCGGTACGCCAGCCACGGAGCTCGTGCTTTCGGTCGAGGGGGTCACTGCCGGATACGGCGAACTCGGTGCCGGCAAGCGACCGCGCCTGACGGTTCTCGACAATGTGTCCTTCTCGCTTCGTCGCGGGTCGGTATTGGGCGTCATCGGCGAATCCGGCTCCGGCAAGAGCACGCTGGCCCGCATACTCGTCGGCCTCGTCCCCGCGGTTGAAGGCAGGGTGACGCTGTCGGGTGAGGCGGTCTCGCTCGATCCCCGCAAGCCGCGGACCCGCGAGCAGCGGCGCAAGGCGCAGATCGTGTTCCAGATGGCGGATACGGCGCTCAACCCGGCTCACACGATCTACCAGATCCTCAGGCGCCCGCTCGATTTCTACAATATCGGGCGCCCGGCCGACCGCCGGAAGCGGGTGGGCGAACTGCTCGATATGGTTCGCATCCCGGTCGCCGCGATGGACCGCAAGCCGGCCGAACTGTCGGGCGGGCAGAAACAACGCGTGAACCTGGCGCGCGCGCTGGCGGCAGAGCCGGAGCTCCTGCTCTGCGACGAAGTCACCTCCGCCCTCGATACGGTCGTGGCCAGCAGCATCCTGGACCTCCTGGCCGAGCTCCGGCGCGAACTGGGCCTGTCGATGATGTTCATCAGCCATGACCTGGGCACGGTGTCGGCCATCTGCGACGACGTCATGGTGCTCTACGGCGGCCGCACGGCGGAGGTGGCTTCGAGCACCGCGCTTACGCAGGCGCCGATGCATCCCTACACCAACCTGCTGCTCCAATCGGTGCCCAAGCTCGAGACGGGCTGGCTCGAGTCCGCCCAGGTCAAGGCCGGCGGCAGCCTCGCCCGGGCCGGTACGTCAGGTTGCAATTTCTACAATCGCTGCGCCCTCCGGCTCGCCGGAACTTGCGACGTCGTGGAGCCACCTGCCCGCGACCTGGCCAAGGGCTCGCGCATTCTCTGCCACCGGACTGAGGGCGAGCTGCGCTCCGGTCAGACCTCGAACGAACTCGAACTGGTCAACTCATGACAACGTCCGCCTTCCAAGCTGCCCCGGCCACCTCCAGCGATCCGCTGCTGCAGCCGCTGAAGATACGGCACCTGACGCTCAAGAACCGGATCATGAGCACCAGCCACGCGGCGACCCTCGACGGCACGCTGCCGCAGGAGATGTACCAGCGCTACCACGAGGAAAAGGCCAAGGGCGGGCTGGCGCTCACCATGTTCGGCGGTTCGGCGATGGTGTCGCCGGATTCGAACTGGGGCGGCAGTCAGATGGACGTCTCGCATGATGACGTCATCCCGCACTTCCAGCAGTTTTCCGAGCGCATCCATCGGCATGGCGCCGCGCTCATGGTCCAGATCTCGCATCTGGGCCGGCGCGCTGATTCCACCGTCGTCAACTGGCTCCCCAATATCGGTCCCTCTCGGCTGCGCGAGGTCGGCCACCGCAGCTTCTCGCGCGCGATGGACGAATACGACATCCAGCGCGTGGTGAAGGAGTACGGTCAGGCCGCAAGGCGCTGCAAGGAAGGCGGGCTCGACGGTCTCGAGACGATGACCGGCGGGCACCTGATCGGGCAGTTCCTGTCGCCGCTCACCAATTTCCGCGACGACAAGTATGGCGGCTCGATCGAGAACCGGGTGCGCTTCGGCCTCATGGTGCACGAGGAAATCCGCAAGCAGGCCGGCGACGACTTCATCGTCGGCATCCGCTTCGATATCGACGAGGAGCACGAGCAGGGCCTGACCTACGAGGATGCGCTGAAGGCAGCCGAAATCCTCGAGCGCGAGGGCCACATCGACTTCTTCAACTGCATCTACGGCCGGCTCGACACGCAGCTGGCGCTGCTGACCTACAACATCCCGGCGATGATCCAGCCGCTCGCCCCGTGGCTGCAGAAGGTGGGCGATTTCAAGCGCCACACCAAGCTGCCGGTGTTCCACGCGGCCAAGATCGCGGACCTCTCTACCGCGCGCTACGCGATCACCGAAGGCCTGCTCGACATGGTCGGCATGACCCGTGCGCACATTGCCGATCCGCAGATCGTCAACAAGCTGATGCGCGGCGAGGAAGATACGATCCGTCCCTGCGTCGGCGCCTCGCACTGCCTCTACCGGCGCGTCGCGTGCGTCCAC
>JAEYTN010000403.1 GCA_023433985.1 Pseudomonadota bacterium
GCGCCGGTCGGCATCGTGGTTGGGGTGATTATCCTGCTCGAGCTGTTGCTCGTCGCCGGCTCGTTCGCGCTCTCGCCCGAGGTCACAGCAACTTCCGTCGTTCCGATCGATGCCAGCGTCGAGAACACCCGGGCGCTCGGCCAGCTGATCTACACGCGTTACGTTTTCCTGTTCCAGGCGGCGGGCGGGGTGCTGCTGGTCGCCATGATGGGCGCCATCGTCCTTACCCTGCGGCACAAGACCGGGGTCAAGCGGCAGGACATCTTCAAGCAATCCAACCGCACCCGCGCCGAGGCCACGGAACTGGTCAAGGTCAAGTCGGGGCAGGGGCTCTAAATGCTGGCAGCAACAGGCATCGGCCTCGGCCACTACCTCGCGGTCGCCGCGATCCTCTTCACCATCGGCGTGTTCGGGATTTTCCTGAACCGCAAGAACATCATCATCATCTTGATGTCGATCGAGCTGATCCTGCTCGCCTGCAACATCAACCTCGTGGCGTTCTCGTCCGAGCTTGGCGATCTCGCGGGCCAGGTCTTCGCGCTGATGATCCTGACCGTCGCGGCTGCCGAGGCCGCCATCGGCCTCGCCATCCTCGTCATCTTCTATCGCAACCGCGGCACCATTGCCGTGGAAGACGTCAACTCGCTGAAGGGCTGACCCGGTGATCCAGGCCATCGTTTTTCTGCCGCTAGCTGGCGCCCTGATCGCGGGTCTTCTGGGCCGCATCATCGGCCACCGCACCAGCGAGTTCATCACCACGGGTCTGCTGATCGTGGCGGCGCTGCTGAGCTGGGTCGTGTTCGCCGGCTACTGGTTTGCCCCCGAGGCTGCCGAGGCCGGCGGCCACGCCGAAGCAACCAAGGTCATGGTGCTGAGCTGGATCCACTCCGGCCCGCTGCAGCTCGATTGGGTGCTGCGCGTCGACACGCTCACCGCCGTGATGCTGGTCGTTGTCACCACCGTGTCGAGCCTCGTGCACGTCTACTCGATCGGCTACATGGCCGACGATCCGCACCGCGCGCGCTTCTTCGCGTACCTGTCGCTCTTCACCTTCGCCATGCTCATGCTGGTGACGGCCGACAACTTCCTCCAGATGTTCTTCGGCTGGGAAGGCGTGGGCCTCGCATCCTACCTGCTCATCGGCTTCTGGTATCAGCGCCCCTCGGCCAATGCCGCGGCGATGAAGGCCTTCGTCGTCAACCGCGTTGGCGACTTCGGCTTCCTGCTCGGCCTGTTCGCCGCCTGGGTCGTGCTCGGCCACCTCGATTTCGATGGCGCCTTCCACGCCGCCGAGGGCCTCAAGGACAACCTGCCGACCATCAACTTCCTGTCCTGGCAGTTCGACGCCATGACCGTGGTCTGCCTGCTGCTGTTCATGGGTGCCATGGGCAAGTCGGCCCAGTTCCTGCTCCACACCTGGCTGCCGGACGCCATGGAAGGCCCGACCCCGGTGTCGGCGCTCATCCATGCCGCTACCATGGTGACCGCCGGCGTCTTCATGGTCGCCCGCCTCTCGCCGCTATTCGACCTGTCGCCTGCCGCAATGACCTTCGTCATGCTGATCGGCGCCATCACCGCGTTCTTCGCGGCCACGGTCGGCCTCGTGCAGAACGACATCAAGCGCGTGATCGCCTACTCGACCTGTTCGCAGCTCGGCTACATGTTCGTGGCGCTCGGGGCAGGGGTGTACTCGGTCGGCATCTTCCACCTGTTCACCCACGCCTTCTTCAAGGCCCTGCTGTTCCTCGGCGCCGGCTCGGTCATCCACGCGATGCACCATGAGCAGGACATGCGGAACATGGGCGGGCTCAGGAACAAGATCCCGCTCACCTACTGGATGATGATCATCGGTACGCTCGCCCTCACCGGCGTCGGCATTCCGGGCACGCCGCTCGGCTTCGCCGGGTTCTTCTCCAAGGACGGCATCATCGAAGTCGCCTATGCACAGGGCGCGTCGACCGGCTACGTCGCCTTCTGGGCCCTGGTCATCGCAGCCATGTTCACGAGCTTCTACTCGTGGCGGCTGATCCACCTGACCTTCCACGGCAAGCCGCGCGATGCGCAGCACGCCCACACGGCTCATCCCGATCCGGCCCATTCCGCCGCCGAAACGCATGACGAACCCATCGGCGACGACCATGCGCACGATCACGGCCACGGCCACCACGGTTCGGCCTACGACAACGCCCATGAGAGCCCGCCGGTCATGCTGGTGCCGCTCTTCATCCTCGCCGTCGGCGCGGTGCTGGCCGGTGTCCTCTTCAACGACCTGTTCTTCGGCCACGCCGAACACATCGAGCACTTCTTCCAGGGCTCGCTGGTAGTCTCCGAGGAAGTGCTGGAGGCCGCCCACGGCGTGCCGTTCTGGGTCAAGTGGTCGGCAACGATCGCGATGGTCCTCGGCTTCGCCGCCGCCTGGCAGATGTACATCCGCGATCCGGCCGCTCCGCGCCGGCTCGCCGAACAGAACCCGGGCCTCTACCAGTTCCTGCTCAACAAGTGGTACTTCGACGAGCTCTACGACCGCATCTTCGTCAAGCCGGCGCTCTACATCGGCAACGCCCTGTGGAAGGGCTTTGACGACTGGCTGGTCGACAAGACCCTCACCGAGGGTCTCGGCGCCCGCGTCCGCGACGTCACCAACCGCGTGGTGAAGCTGCAGTCCGGCTACCTCTACCACTACGCTTTCGCCATGCTCATCGGTATCGCGGCGCTGCTCACCTGGGCCATCGCCGCCGGGGGTCTGTTCTGATGTTCCTCAGTGACCACCTTCTGACGGTCATCACCTTCCTCCCCACGCTGGGCGCCCTCGTGCTGCTCTTCGTGGGCGGCCGCGACGAAGCGTCGGAGAACCTCCAGCGCTGGATCGCGCTCGGCTTCACCGTCGTCACCGCCGCGCTCAGCCTGTGGCTGTGGTACCTGTTCGACCCCAACAGCACGGCCTTCCAGTTTGTCGAGAACTACGACTGGATCGGTGACTCGATCGGCTACCGCATGGGCGTCGACGGCATCTCGGTGCTGTTCATCCCGCTCACCGCGGTGCTGATGCCGGCCGTGATCCTCACCAGCTGGGGCTCGATCCACAGCCGGGTGAAGGAATACCTCATCGTATTCCTCATCCTCGAGACCTTCATGATCGGCGCCTTCGCGACGCTCGATCTGGCCATCTTCTACGTGTTCTTCGAGGGCACGCTGATCCCGATGTTCCTCATCATCGGCATCTGGGGTGGCGCGCGGCGCATCCAGGCGACCTACAAGTTCTTCTTCTACAGCTTCACCGGCACCGTGCTGATGCTGCTGGCGATCATGTACATGTTCTGGCAGGCGGTCACGCTCGATATCCAGCAACTGCTGGCCTTCCGCTTCCCGCCCGAGGCCCAGACCTGGCTCTGGATAGGCTTCTTCGCCTCCTTCGCCGTGAAGATGCCGATGTGGCCGTTCCACCGCTGGCTGCCGGAGGCCCACGTCGAGGCGCCGACAGGCGGCTCGGTGATCCTGGCGGCGATCCTGCTGAAGCTTGGCGGCTACGGGTTCATCCGCTTCTCGATCTCGATGTTCCCCGATGCCTCGCACCAGTTCGCGAACTTCGTGTTCGTGCTCTCGATCGCGGCCATCATCATCACCTCGCTCGTCGCGCTGGTGCAGACCGACATCAAGAAGCTGATCGCCTATTCGTCCGTCGCCCACATGGGCTTCGTCACCATGGGCATCTTCTCGGGCAACATCTACGGCATCCACGGCGCCATCTTTCAGATGATCTCGCACGGCGTCGTCTCGGCCGCGCTCTTCCTCTGTGTCGGCGTCGTGTACGACCGGATGC
The DNA here is from genome assembly GCA_023433985.1 of Pseudomonadota bacterium. Taxonomy (GTDB): domain Bacteria; phylum Pseudomonadota; class Alphaproteobacteria; order Rhizobiales; family Devosiaceae; genus Devosia_A. The sequence goes on from JAEYTN010000403.1 coordinate 3,821, forward strand.
ACACCCGCGACATCGAAGCCTATGGCGGTCTCGTGGAGCGCATGCCGCGCTACGCCTTCGCCTTCATGGTCTTCACCATGGCCAATGTCGGCCTGCCGGGCACGTCGGGCTTCGTCGGCGAGTTCCTCACCATGTTCGGCACCTTCCAGGCCAACACCTGGGTGGCGTTCTTCGCGGCGTTCGGCGTCATCCTGTCGGCGGCCTACGCGCTCTGGCTCTACCGCCGGGTGATCTTCGGCGCGCTGACCAGGCAGTCGCTCAAGGGTATCCTCGATCTCGACGCACGCGAGATCGCGGTCCTCGTGCCGCTGGTGATCCTCACCATCCTCTTCGGCTTCTATCCCGCGCCGATCCTCGATGCGACCGCCGCATCGGTGAACCTCGTCGCGCAAAACTTCGCCAGCGCCATCGGCGCCGCCCCCGAGGCGGTCGCCGCGGCCGCCGGCCACTAGGAGACGGGCATGCAGTCCCAAATCTCTGGCTCGGACGTCACGAGCTTCGCGTCGCTCGCTCCCGCCTATCCCGAGCTGATCCTCGCGGTCGGCGCGGTGCTGCTGCTGCTCATCTCGCTGTTCTGGAAGAACCATCGGGCCGCGGTCATCGCCGGCATCTCGATCGTGCTGCTGGTCGCGGTTCTGGCGGTCGTCGTGCTGCAACCGCAGCAGGCATCCACCACGCTCTTCAACGGCACCTTCATCGCCGACGGCTTCGGCCGCTACATGAAGGCGCTCGTACTGGGCAGCGCCGCCTTCATCCTGCTCATCTCGCTCTCGAGCGCCAAGGCGCACGGCATCGACAAGTTCGAGTACTCGATCCTCGTCCTGCTCGCGACCCTCGGCATGATGGTTATGGTCTCGGCCAACGACCTGATGAGCCTCTATGTCGGCCTGGAGCTGCAGTCGCTGGCGCTCTACGTCATCGCCGCCATGAAGCGCGACGACCCGCGCGCCACCGAGGCGGGCCTCAAGTACTTCGTGCTCGGCGCGCTCAGCTCCGGCATGCTGCTCTACGGCGCCTCGCTGGTCTACGGCTTCACCGGCACCACGCAGATCGATCAGATCGTCCGCGCCATCGCGCTCGAAAGCCGCTCGGTCGGCCTCGTGTTCGGCATGGTGTTCCTGCTCGCCGGCATCGCCTTCAAGATCTCGGCCGTGCCGTTCCACATGTGGACGCCCGACGTCTACGAGGGTGCGCCCACGCCGGTCACTGCCTTCTTCGCCGCCGCCCCCAAGGTCGCGGCCATGGCGCTCTTCGTCCGCGTCACCATGGTCAGCTTCGAGCCGATCACGCGCGACTGGCAGCAGATCGTCATCTTCCTGTCCATCGCTTCGATGGCGCTCGCCGCTTTCGCCGCCATCGGCCAGAACAACCTCAAGCGCCTGCTGGCCTACTCGTCCATCGGCCATGTCGGATTCGCCCTCGTCGGCCTTTCGGCCGGCACGGCAACGGGTGCCGAAGGCGTGGCGGTCTATATGGCCATCTATGTCGGCATGACCATCGGCGTCTTCGCCTGCCTGCTCTCGTTCAAGAGTGCTGACGGCGCGCCCATCGAGACCATCTCCGACCTTGCGGGTGTGTCCCGCAAGCGTCCGTTCGTCGCCGCCATTTTCGCGGTGCTGATGTTCTCGCTCATCGGCCTGCCGCCGCTCGCCGGCTTCTTCGCCAAGTGGCAGGTCTTCCTCGCCGCCATCGAGCAGCACCTCTTCGTGCTGGCGGTGATCGGCGTCCTCGCCTCGGCCGTGAGCGCCTTCTATTACCTGCGCATCGTCAAGGTGATGTACTTCGATGAGCCGGTGAAGGAGTTCGCCGCTGTCCCGGCCGAGCTCAGCATCGTCATCGGCGGCATCGGCTTCCTCGTCGTCACCTACTTCGTCACCGTCGGCGCGCCGCTGACAGCAGCCGCCGCCATCGCCGCCGGTAGCCTCTAGTGGCGGGTTTCTGGCTCGGGCCGAAGGCGGCCGCGCGGGGCTATCGGCTCCACGGCTACGATACCATCGGCTCGACCAGCACCGAGGCGGCGCGGGCTGCCGCTTCCGGTGATTCCGGCGACGTCTGGTTCTGCGCCCTGCAGCAGACCGAGGGCAGGGGCCGCCGCGGCCGTGCCTGGGAAACCGCGCACGGCAACCTCGCCGCCAGCCTCCTCGTCGTCCCCGACTGCGATCCGTCGATCTCCGCCACTCTCGGCTTCGTCGCCGGGGTCGCGATGAACCGCGCCCTCCGCCAGCTGGTGCCCGGCGCGGTGGTGAAGCAGGGCATCGACGGCGCCGAAGGGCAGGGCGCGCGCATCGCCCTCAAGTGGCCGAACGACGTCCTTGCCGACGGCGCGAAGCTCTCCGGCATCCTCCTCGAAGCGCAGCAGCGGCCCGATGGCCGCATGGCCGTCGTCATCGGCATGGGCGTCAACGTCGTCGCGGCGCCCGAGGGGTTGCCTTACCCGGCCACCTCGCTGCGCACCCTCGGCTACGACATTCCGGCCGAAGCCGTCTTCGCCGCCTTGTCGGATGCCTGGGTCGACACCGTCGAGGCCTGGAACTCCGGCCGCGGCGTGTCCGACATCCTGAGCCTCTGGCGCGAAGCGGCTGCCGGCATCGGCGCCGAAGTCGCGGTGCAGCGCGAAGGCGAAGTGGTGCGCGGCGTCTTCGAAACCATCGATGAGGCGGGGAGACTTATTGTCCGCGCCAATGATAACCGGCGTATTGCCATCACCGCGGGCGACGTCCATTTCGGCGCGACCGCCAGCGTGAGGAATTGAGCATGGCGCAAGCCGATGAACTGGTATTTGTGCCGCTGGGCGGTGTCGGCGAGATCGGCATGAACATGGCTGCCTACGGCTTCGGCCCGGAGCGCAGCCGCAAGTGGATCGTCGTCGATTGCGGCGTCACCTTCGCCGGCCCATCCGAACCGGGTGTCGAGCTGATCCTGCCCGATCCGGCCTTTCTCGAGGAAAACGCCGACGACATCCTGGCGCTCGTCCTCACCCACAGCCACGAAGACCACTACGGCGCCGTGCTCGATCTCTGGCCGGCCTTCGACCTGCCGGTCTACGCCACGGCCTTCACGGCCGCGATGCTGAGCGCCAAGCGCGCCACCGAGGCGATCGTCGAGGACGTGTCGATCAAGCAGATGTGGGTGGGCAAGCCCTTCCAGGTCGGCCCCTTCACGATCGAGGCGATCAATGTGGCCCACTCGATCCCCGAGTCCTGCGCGCTGCTCATCACCACGCCGGCCGGCCGCGTCGTCCACACCGGCGACTGGAAGCTCGATCCGCACCCCGTCGGCGGACCGCCCACCAATGTCGAACGCCTCGCCCAGCTGGGGGAGGACCGCGGGAGCCCACTCGCGCTGATCTGCGATTCCACCAACGCCATGAAGGAGGGCACCAGCCCCTCCGAGGAAGAGGTTTCCGAAACCCTCGAGCAACTGATCGCCTCCGCGCCGCATCGTGTTGCCGTCACGACCTTCGCGTCCAATGTCGGCCGCGTCATCGCGGTGGCCCGCGCGGCCCAGAAGGCCGGCCGCAAGGTGGTGATGTCGGGCAGGGCGCTCCACCGCATCACCGGCATCGCCCGCGAGCTCGGCCTGATGGAAGGCATCGAACCC
>JAEYTN010000423.1 GCA_023433985.1 Pseudomonadota bacterium
CCCCCGCCGCGATGAGCCTTGCCGCAGCGCCCAAGCCGGCGACGCGGCCGGCCGGAAACTCCGTGGTGGAAGAGGCCTTCGTGCCGCTCGCCTATGCCGAGGCACCGGCTTCGTCGGGCAGCGTCGATGGCCTGATCAGGAAATACGCCGCCGTCTACGACGTGCCGGAGTCGCTGATCCGCCGCGTCGTGCAGCGCGAGAGCGGCTTCAACCCCGGCGCGCGCAACGGCCCCTATTACGGGCTCATGCAAATCCGGCACGATACGGCCCGCTCGATGGGCTATTCAGGCTCGGCCGCCGGCCTGCTCGATGCCGAGACCAACCTGAAATACGCAGTGAAGTACCTGCGCGGTGCCTATGTCGTCGCCGGCTACAACTCCGACGGCGCCGTGCGCAACTACGCCCGCGGCTACTACTACGACGCCAAGCGGCAGGGCCTGCTCAAGGAAGTCGGCCTGCGCTAGGGGACAGCGGCCCCGGCTTCCCTTTCGGCCAGTCCACTCAGGGCGTGCGAGCGCCCTTCCACCACGTTCATGGGGCGGTGACCTTTCCCTGATCTTCCACCGCGTAGCGGGTGAGGGGGGACCATGCGAGGCATGGTGGCGGGGGCGTCCAACCTCATCGGCGCTGTACGCGTCAGCTCTCGATCGCCAGCCGCACCAGCTCCGCCGTGTTCCGCGCGCCGATCTTTTCCATGATGTGCCGGCGGTGCACTTCCACCGTGCGGTAGGAGAGGCCGAGGTCGGCGGCGATTTCCTTGTTGGTCTGGCCGTCGACCACATATTGCAGGATCTGCCGCTCGCGGTAGGTCAGCGTGCCGAAGCCGCGCACCGTCACCTCGTCGGGGCCGTCCTTGCCGGGCTCGAGGCGGATGTCGCCGCGGAAGACATCCTGCATCGCCTTGGCGATCTCGACCGGCGCATAGGGCGGCGAGAACACCTCCGAGGCGCCGTGCTTCATCGCCAGCACCACCAGTTCGGCGCGCACGCCTTCGGGGGCGAGCAGGAAGGCATGGATGCCCAGGTGCTGGCCACGGATGGCGTCTAGGGCCGTCAGCGCATCGCCGGCCGTACCGGCGCCATCGCAGAGCGCGAGCATCACCAGGTCGGGGCGGCGCAGGGCCATCAGCCGGGTGAGGCCCGACAGGTCCGGCACCATCGATACCTGGAAGCCCTGTGCGATGAACTCGTCGCACAGCGCCTTGCATACCGCGACGTCCGGGTGGGTCAGGTAGATCAACCGGTCGCGGTTGAGATAGGTCCTGTAGGGGATCGCTTCTGCAAGTCGGTCCACTTGCTCTCTCCTCGGCCAAGCCGCGCAGCCGGCCCTTGCTAGGTAGTCGGGCTAGGTCTGCTACCATCGATTTTGCGTCTCCATAAGTAGAAGACGCGCGCTGACACACGGCTGACAATGCATGGTAAGCACCCGCTTACCTCCAACTTCCGCATTTACGCGTAGTTGCACGGCTCATGACCGGATCCGGATTTATCCTCGATCCGATCTTTATTGCGCCCAGCGGCACCGAGACTGGCGCAGATCCCCGAATTGCCTCTGCGCGACCAAACAAAACTGACCAATTCCATGCCAGTGCCAACTCCGGTGCAAAACCTGCCGGGTCCTGTAAGCAGTTGCCGCAGCGCGGAGTAATGATGCAGGGGCGAATCGTCCATTGCAGGCAGGGGCATGAGCATGTTCAGGAAACTTTCGGCCGAGGCATTCGGCACGTTCTGGCTGGTTTTCGGGGGGTGCGGCAGCGCGCTGATCGCAGCTGCCTTCCCGGAGGTCGGCATCGGCTTCGTCGGCGTCTCGCTCGCCTTCGGCCTCACCGTTCTCACCATGGCCTACGCCGTGGGCGGCATTTCGGGCGGCCACTTCAACCCGGCGGTGTCGCTGGGCCTCGCGGTCGCCGGCCGCTTCGAGTACCGCGAGCTTGTTCCGTACTGGATCGCGCAGCTGGTGGGCGGCATCGTCGCCGCGGCGGTGCTGTATCTCATCTGCACCGGCAAGGCCGGCTGGATGCCGGGCGGCTTCGCCTCGAACGGCTATGATGCGAACTCGCCGGACGGCTACTCGATGCTGTCGGCGCTCATCATCGAGATCGTGCTGACCGCCTTCTTCCTTCTCGTCATCCTGGGCTCGACCAGCAAGGCGGCCCCGGTCGGGTTCGCGCCGCTGTCGATCGGCCTCAGCCTGACGCTGATCCACCTGATCTCGATCCCGGTGACCAACACCTCGGTCAACCCGGCCCGCTCGATCGCGGCGGCCATCTTCGCGCAGAACGGCGCGCTCGGGCAGGTCTGGCTCTTCATCGTCGCGCCGCTGGTCGGGGCGGCACTCGGTGCGGTGATCTGGAAATACCTGCTGTCGCCGGGCGAGAGCCCCGCGGGCATCGGCCGCGAGACCTGAGCCGGAGCTCAACCCAGCCATTGAAGGCGTCGCCTGCCACCGCAGGGGGCGCCTTTCGATTCCGGCGGAGACACGAGCGGACGCTCAACCCACGGAGCCCCCAGGCGCAGCGTCGAGTGTCCGCTCGCGCCTTGCCTCAGCGCCCCTGCAGCTCGCGCCGCAGGAGTGCCGGTAGCCGATAGACTTCGTGGCCCAGGCGGCGCTTGCGTCGCTTGGGCGGCGGCGGCTCGGCCGCCCCGAACAGCTCCCGCACGTCTTCGGCGGGAATAGTATCGTCGTCCTGCAAGCCCAGCGCCCACGCGGCGAGCTCGCCCTTCACGATGAAAAACCCACTCATAACCTACGCCCCTAGCACCCCCCGATGCGATCAGCAGCATGACTGGTATGTAATCGGTATGCATCACCCATTTGGGTGATGGAAGAGCAAAAGCTCGTTATCTGACCAAACGCTCAGGAATCGGTTTCCGTCAGCGGGCTGGCGCCGGCGAGCAGGCGAACGAGATCGGACTGGCGGGCGGTGGCGGTCTTGGCCATCACACCCTTGAGCTGCGTGCGCACGGTTTCGCGCGAGGTGGCACTACGCAACGAAATCTCCTCGATCGACAGCCCCGCCGCCAGCGCCCGGGCCACGCGCGCCTCGGCCGGCGTGAGGTCGAACAGCCCATGCAGCATCTCGGTCAACGGCGCTTCGGGCGCTACCACGGCGGTCAGCACCAGCAGCAGTTCCGCCGAAGCGAAGATATCGTGCGCCGCGCGGCGGATCGGCAGCAGGTGCGCGATCAGCGCCGGTTCGCCCTCATGCGCCGGAATGGGAATGGAGCGGGCCGAATGATGCGGATCGGCCGCGAAGCTGTCCAGCGCCTGCTTCAGCGCCTCGTTGGCCGCGCGGCTCGCGATTGTCACATGGTCGAACGCCGCGGCGGCGACGCGCGGCGCCAGTTGCTCGAACAGCGGATTGGCGATCACGACGCGGGCGGTACGCGTCAGCGCCGCCCCGGGCAGACCGACGAGCTGCAGCGCCTCGGTGGCGCCCGTCGCGGCGCGCAGCCCCAGCCGGTGGGCCAGCAGCGCCGCGCGCGCCAGGTGCGGCCGGTAGGGGTCCAGCCCCTCCATCTCCTCGCGCGTAAATGCCCCCTCGGGGCCGCCGCGCGCGATATCGAAGACCAGCATGTCCGAAGTCGGCACCGGAATGACCGTCCCCGCCGAGTAGCGCAGCCCGTTGGGGTAGAGGAAATCCTGGTAGATGCCGTCCCGGTCGAGTTCGGCGCGGCTGAACAGCTCGAGGTCGTGCACGAAGCCGGCATGGCCGGAGGACAGCGCGCGCCGCGGCCGGGGGTTCTCGTACTCGTCCGCCCTTTCGGCCCAGCTCGAGATATGCGGCAGGTAGGGTTCGGTGGCCGCGTAGTTCACCCGCCGGTCGACGTCGAGCGCCAGCAGCGCGACGTTGCGGGTCCGGACCAGCTCCCCGATCCGCTCGAGCACGCGCGGCCAACTTTCCGGCACGGCCGCCGCCTCGTAGATCAGATCGAGCAGCGCACTATCCATGTTCACTCCGTGGAACAGCGATATTGCCGCGTTTTTACGCACTTCGTAAAGCGTTCCACCCCGGCGAGCGTTCCACGACCTGTCACCCATGTCAGGGTTCACCCCGCGACGCGGAGTCGGTAAGGTCCGCCCGACCTCAGCCGGAATCGCCACATGCACCTCGTCCTCGTCGATGGCTCGACCTTCATCTTCCGCGCCTTCCACGCGCTGCCGCAACTGACGCGCAAGACCGACGGACTGCCGGTCGGCTGCGTCAACGGCTTCTGCAACATGATCTGGAAGCTCGGCGAGGACCTGAAGGGGGACGACGCGCCCACCCACATGGCCGTCATCTTCGACTACTCGTCCAAGACCTTCCGCGAGGGCATCTACCCCGAATACAAGTCGCATCGGCCGCCGGCGCCCGAGGAGCTGATCCCGCAGTTCCCGCTCACCCGCGCCGCCGCCAAGGCGTTCGGGCTGCCCGCCATCGAGATGGAAGGCTGGGAGGCCGACGACATCATCGCCACCTATGCCTGCCGGATGCGCGACGCGGGCGGCAAGGTCACCATCGTGTCGTCCGACAAGGACCTGATGCAGCTCGTCGAGCCCGACGGCTCGATCCGCATGCTCGACACCATCCCCCGCCCCGGCCAGCCGCCGCTGCGGTGGATCGGGCCGGACGAGGTGTTCACCAAGTTCGGCGTCACCCCCGACAAGGTGATCGAGGTGCAGGCGCTCTGCGGCGATGCCGTCGACAACGTGCCGGGCGTCCCCGGCATCGGCGTGAAGACGGCGGCCGAGCTGATCAACACCTATGGCGACATAGAAACCCTGCTCGCCCGCACCGCGGAGATCAAGCAGCCCAAGCGCCGCGAGGCGCTCGAAACCAACGCCGAGCTCGCCCGCATCTCCAAGCAGCTCGTCACCCTCTCCCGCGACGTGCCGCTCGAATTGCCGCTCGATGCGCTGGTGCGCGAGCCGGTGGCGCCGGCCACGCTCTTCCCCTTCCTCAAGGCGATGGAATTCTTCGCCATCGCCAAGCGCCTCGGGCTGCTGCTCGATGCCGATCCCGACGCGTGGGAGGCCGATCCCGAGCTTGCCGCCAAGACGCCCGAGCCGGTCGGCTTCGACAACTCCGCGCGCGCCGAGGCCCGCGCCGCCCGCCAGGCGGCCGACGGCACCGCCGAGTCCGTGCCGGTGATCCACGCCCGCGAGGTGCACGCCAAGATCAAGGCCATCCCGCTCGATCATTCGAAGTACGAGATCATTCGCGATGCGGAACACCTGAAGCGCTGGATCGACCAGATCTACTTCACCGGCATCGTCGCCACCGATACCGAGACCACCGGGCTCGACAACCAGACGGCCGAGCTCGTCGGCATCTCTTTCAGTACCGAGCCCGGCAACGGCGCCTACCTGCCGCTCGGCCACAGCGACGGCGCCGGCGACCTGCTCGGTGGCGGCCGCGCCGAAGGGCAGATGGATTTCGAGCTGGCGCTCCAGATGCTGCGGCCCGTCTTCGCCGACCGCTCGATCCTGAAGCTCTTCCACAACGTGAAGTACGATCTCGGCATCCTCGCCCGCTACGAGGTCGAGGTGGCGTCGTTCGACGACAACCTGCTCCTCAGCTACGCGCTCGACGGCCCGCAGTTCAACACCATGTCGGAACTCTCCGAGCACTGGCTCGGCCACAGCGGCATCTCGATCAAGGAGTTGCTGGGCACCGGCAAGAACCAGCGCACCTTCGCGCAGGTGCCGATCGCCGACGCAGCGCGCTACGCCGCCGAGGATGCCGACCTCACCTTCCGGCTCTGGAAGGTGCTGAAACCGCGCCTCGTCGCGGAGAACATGACGGAACTCTATGAGACCATAGAACGCCCGCTGGCGCCTGTCCTCGCCCGCATGGAAGGCCGCGGCATCACCGTCGACCGGCAGATCCTCTCGCAGCTTTCCGGCAATTTCCAGCAGCGCGCCGCGGCGCTCGAAGCGGAGGCCTACGAGCTCGCGGGCTCGAGCTTCAACCTCGGCTCGCCCAAGCAGCTGGGCGAAATCCTGTTCGATCGCATGAAGCTGCCGGGCGGCACCAAGACCAAGACCGGCGCCTGGTCCACCGGCGCCGACGTACTCGAGGAGCTGGCGACGCAGGGCATTCCGCTCGCCCGCACCATTGTCGACTGGCGGCAGCTCACCAAGCTGATCGGCACCTACACCGATGCGCTCCCCGCCTACATCAACCCGCGCACCGGCCGCGTCCACACCACCTACTCGCAGCATTCGGTGCTGACCGGCCGCCTTTCGTCCAACGACCCGAACCTGCAGAACATCCCGGTGCGCACCGAGGATGGCCGCAAGATCCGCACCGCCTTCGTCGCGCCGCCGGGCAAGGTGCTGATCAGCGCCGACTACAGCCAGATCGAGCTCCGCGTCCTCGCCCACATCGCCGATATCCAGGCGCTCAAGGATGCGTTCGAGGAAGGGCTCGACATCCACGCCATGACGGCGTCCGAAATGTTCAACGTGCCGGTCGAGGGCATGCCGAGCGAAATCCGCCGCCGCGCCAAGGCGATCAATTTCGGCATCATCTACGGCATCTCGGCCTTCGGCCTCGCCAACCAGCTCGGCATCGAGCGCTCCGAGGCCGGCGAGTACATCAAGACCTACTTCGCCCGCTTCCCCGGCATCCAGGACTACATGGCCCAGCAGCGGAAAATGGTGAAGGAGCAGGGCTACGTCGAAACCATCTTCGGCCGGAAGGTGAACTTCCCCAACGCCCGCAGCAACAACCCGGCCGAGCGCAGCTTCGTCGAACGCGCCTCGATCAACGCCCCCATCCAGGGCAGCGCCGCCGACATCATCCGCCGCGCCATGATCCGCATGGAACCGGCCCTCGCCGCCGCGGGCGTCGAAGCGAAGATGCTGCTGCAAGTCCACGACGAACTGATCTTCGAAGTGGACGAAGGCACGGAGGACGCGATCATGCCGGTGATCGTGAAGACGATGGAGTCGGCCGCCGAGCCGGCGGTGAAACTGTCAGTGCCGATCAAGGTGGATGCGCACGCGGCACATGATTGGGACGGGGCGCATTGAGTGCATTTGTCGTCCATCATTCTCGGCGACTACTGGAGCCGCTACCGGCGACTCCACAAAACGCGGCAATTTTTCACCAGCACAAGCAGTTCAGAAGTCCGGACTCCGAGCTCTCCCTTAGCCTTGCCTTTGTCGCCCAGCGCGAACTGTTCGGTCATGCGTACCGACTCGTACAGAGCGACTATTTTTGGGACATGCCGCCGGGCAGTGGAGTAGCGCTGGGTGTCGCCGTTCCAACGCGTCTGCTGGGCTCACACATACAGCGTCCGGGAGACATCGATCTCCTTGTGGTCCCGTATCACGGCGCGGACCTCATTCTTGATCGGATACTTGCTGTGGAGGTCAAGGTAGTCCGAGCTAGCTATTGCCGCCAGAACAAGTCGCCGAATGATTTCGGCTTCACTCAGGCGCAAGCGCTAATGGAGCTGGGGTTTCCGTACGTTGCGGTGGTCTACCTCATTGTGTCCGATCAATCGCCATCCGAGGCTTGGCAGTGGACTGGGGTAGCGCGAGTCATTGATCGCGAGGGCCGCGTCGAACTGTTGCCGCGTGAGAGACAGGACTTGTTGCCGGCAACTCTCATCGAAAGAAGCTTCGGTCGGCTTGTGTCGAATGCTCCCGTGGAAGAGATTGGACTTGCCTCCGTTTACATCGACCAGCCGTCGCTGACGCCGGCAGGGGTTTATTCGCTTGGCCCGAACATTTGGATGCCGAGAGGACGGGCTGCATCGCGAAACGCAAAATACGATCCTCGCCTGATGGAAAAGACAGCGGACCTGTTTCTTGCAAATCGAGACGGCTTGATAGTGACGCCTCGTCACGATTCGCCTCGCGACTAGAGGTCGGGCGACGCGCGATGCCCAACACCTACTTCGTCTACATCCTCGCCTCAGGCCGCAACGGGACGCTGTATGTCGGCGTCACCAACGACATCACGCGACGGGTGTGGGAGCACAAGGCGAAGGAGGTGCGCGGTTTCACGGCGAAGTATGGCGTCGACAAGCTGATGTGGGTTCGAGGAGCACTCCGACATCAACCAGGCCATTCACCGCGAAAAGCAGATCAAGCGCTGGCATCGCGACTGGAAGATCGCGCTGTTCCGCGACACCAATCCCGATTGGCACGACCTCTATCCGGGGTTCTTCGCGTAGCACCGGTCGGGCACTGGCGCCGCACCAGCCCCCACATGTCATCCCGGGCTTGACCCGGGACCCAAGTCGAAACTCGCGCAGGTGGTGAGGTGGATCCCGGGTCAAGCCCGGGATGACAGCTCGGAGTACTGTGGCGACCGCTACGCGACCGATGG
>JAEYTN010000504.1 GCA_023433985.1 Pseudomonadota bacterium
CTCTACTGGGGCGTGAACTTCATCGAGGGCAACTTCGTCACGCCGAACCTCCTGGGCCGGACCATGACGATCAATCCGTTCATGATCTTCCTGTCGCTGACCTTCTGGATCTGGGCCTGGGGCCCGGTCGGCGGCCTGGTCGCCGTGCCCTCGCTGCTGATCCTCTACTCGCTGGTGACCCACATCCTGCCCACCAGTTCGGTGTCGCCGCGCAAGGCCCGGCGGCTGGTGAACCAGAAGGCGACCCGCGACATGGCCGAAGCTGAGGCAGAGCCCAAAGCGGTTCCGCCGCAGCCGAGCAAAGCGGTGGTTGGCAAGCCGAGGGCGACGCGGAAGCGTGTCGCGCGGCCCGCTACCCAATAGCCGCAGCCCACCTGCCCAACCGTCTGCCTTGACGCCGGGCGGCGCGATCCGCACAGCTAGCATCCTGAAAGAAGGGGTGCGGAATGGCCGGCGAGGTAACACACGCAGTCGGGGCAGCGGCGCTTGGAGGCGTCGACCTGGTTCAGGTCGTGGCACTGCTGGCCGCGGGCGTGATCGCTGTGCCGATCTTCCGCCGTCTGGGTCTCGGCTCGGTGCTGGGCTACCTCGCGGCCGGCCTGGTGGTCGGGCCGTTCGGCCTGAGAATCGTCGGCGAGCCGGAATCGGTGCTGCATGCCGCCGAGCTGGGCGTGGTGCTGTTCCTCTTCATCGTTGGGCTGGAGATGGAGCCGAGCCGGCTCTGGGCGCTGCGCAAGCAGATCTTCGGGCTGGGCGTGCTGCAGGTGGGCCTGTGCGGCGCGCTGCTGACGCTGGTCGGCATCGCCATGGGCTTCGAGCCCGCCATCGCCTTCGTTGCCGGCCTCGGCTTCGTGCTGACCTCGACCGCCATCGTGATGCAGCTGCTTTCCGAGCGCGGCGACCTGCAGTCGCCCGGGGGCCAGAAGATCGTCTCGATCCTGCTGCTCGAAGACCTCGCCATCGTGCCGCTGCTGGCGGTGGTGGCGCTGCTCTCTCCGACTGAAGCCGGCGAAACCGACGCGTGGTCGCGCTGGATCAGCGTCGGCCTCGCCGCGGTCTCCGTCGTGGCTGTGGTCTTCGCCGGCCGCTACGTGCTGAACCCCGTGTTCAAGCTGCTCGCGGATTCCAAGGCCCGCGAGGTGATGACCGCGGCGGCGCTGCTCGTCGTGCTCGGCGCCGCCCTGGTGATGGAACTCGGCGGTCTGTCGATGGCGATGGGCGCGTTTATCGCCGGCGTTCTGCTCTCCACCTCCACCTTCAAGCACCAGCTCGAGGCCGACGTGGAGCCGTTCCGCGGCCTGCTGCTCGGACTGTTCTTCCTCGCGGTCGGCATGTCGCTCGACCTCAACGTCGTGGCCGCCAACTGGCAGATCGTGGCCCTCACCGTCGCGGCCTACATGGTGGTGAAGGGCGCGGCGATCTACTTCCTCGCCCGCGTGCTCGGCACACCCAACTCCATGGCCATTGAGCGCGCCGTGCTGATGGCGCAGGGCGGCGAGTTCGCCTTCGTGCTCTACACCACCGCCACCGCCGGCGGCCTCCTGTCGGCCGATCTCAACGCCACCTTCACGGCTACGGTCATCATTTCCATGGTGCTTACGCCGTTCTGCACCATGCTGCTGCGGTTCATGCCGGTGCCGCAGCAATCCTTCGACGGTGTCGCCAAGGTCCGCGACGAGAACCTCACCGGCGACGTGCTGGTGATCGGCTTCGGCCGCTTCGGCCAGATCGCCAGCCAGCCGCTGCTCGCCAAGGGCCACAAGGTGTCCATCATCGACAACGACACCGACATGATCCGTGCCGCCGGCCAGTTCGGCATGAAGGTGTATTACGGCGATGGCACCCGCCTCGACATCCTGCGCGCCGCCGGTGCCGAGAATGCCGCCATGATCCTCGTCTGCGTCGACAAGAAGGAAGCGGCGAGCCGCATCGTCGAGCTTGTCAAGTCGGAGTTCCCGCTCGCCAAGGTACACGCCCGCGCCTTCGACCGCGGCCACGCCATCGAGCTGGTGAAGCTCGGGGCCGACTACCAGATGCGCGAAGTGTTCGAGTCCGCGCTGGTCTTCGGCGCACAGACGCTGCGCGAGCTCGGCTCGGACGAAGGCGAGATCGAGAGCATCATCGATGGCGTGCGCGAGCGCGACCGCCAGCGCTTCGCGGCGCAGATCGTCGGTGGCATACAGGCCGGTCGCGACCTGCTCATTTCCAACGCCGAGGACCAGGCGCGCGAGAGCGGCACCGTCGCCGGCCCCTCCGAGCCGATCATGCTGGAGGATGAGAAAGCGAAGGTTTGAGGCGCCCGAGCAAAGTGAATCCCGCGGGCCTTCCCCAACTGTCGATTCAATGCAACAGTGGGCTCTAGAGGGGAATACATCGCCATGCTGACCGGATTGCCGCAATGCAGCAAAAGCCACTCGTATTGGATGCCCCGACTCCCGCGCGCCGCGCGCTGACGACTGAGGCCCTCCAGGCCGAAATCCTTGAGAAGCTCACCTATTTCGTCGGCAAGGACCCTATCGTCGCCCGGCCGCACGACTGGCTCAAGGCCACGATCTACGCCGTCCGCGACCGCATCATCGACCAGTGGATGGAATCGAGCCGCGAGACGTGGCGGACCTCCCACAAGCGCGTCTACTACCTGAGCCTCGAGTTCCTCATCGGCCGGCTGATGCGCGACGCCATGAGCAATATCGGCGTCATGGAGCACGTGCGCGACGCGCTCAAGAACTTCAACGTCGACCTCGGCGACCTCATCAACCTCGAGCCCGACGCGGCGCTCGGCAATGGCGGCCTCGGTCGTCTCGCCGCCTGCTTCATGGAGTCGATGGCGACCGTCGAGATCCCGGCCTACGGCTACGGCATCCGCTACGCCCACGGCCTGTTCCGGCAGGAGCTGTCCGAAGGCTGGCAGGTCGAGCTGCCCGAGGATTGGCTGGCGCACGGCAATCCGTGGGAGTTCGAGCGGCGCGAGAGCTCCTACGAGATCGGCTTCGGCGGCCAGGTCGTGCCGGTGCAGGAGCCCGACGGCTCCACCCGGCTCGAGTGGCGTCCCGCCGAGCACCTGCTGGCGGTTGCCTTCGATACCCCGATCGTGGGTTGGCGTGCGCAGCGGGTGAACACGCTGCGGCTCTGGTCGGCGCAGCCCATCGACCCCATCCTGCTCGACAAGTTCAACGCTGGTGACCACATCGGGGCGCTCGAGGAGAGCGCCCGCGCCGAAGCCATCACCCGCGTGCTCTACCCGGCGGATTCGACCCCGGCAGGGCAGGAGCTGCGGCTACGCCAGGAGTTCTTCTTCTCTTCGGCTTCGCTGCAGGACATAGTCCGCCGCCACATGCAGGCCTATGGCGACCTGGGCTCGCTCAGCGACAAGGTGGCGATCCAGCTCAACGACACCCATCCGGCGATTTCCATCGCCGAGCTCATGCGCATCCTCATCGACGTGCACGGCACGAAGTGGGCGCAGGCCTGGAAGATCACCAAGGCGACCTTCGGCTACACCAACCACACCCTGCTGCCCGAGGCGCTCGAGACCTGGCCGGTGGGCCTGCTCGAGCGGCTGCTGCCGCGGCAGATGCAGATCATCTACGCCATCAATGCCGAAGTCCTCGCCGAGGCCCGGGCCATGGGCGGCTTCTCCGATCAGCAGATCGCCAACATGTCGCTCATCGACGAGCACGGCATGCGCCGGGTGCGCATGGGACAGCTCGCGTTCGTCGGCTCGCACTCGATCAACGGTGTGTCGGCGCTGCACTCCGACCTGCTCAAGAAGACGCTGTTCTCCGACCTCAACCGGCTCTACCCCGGCCGCATCAACAACAAGACCAACGGCGTCACGCCGCGGCGCTGGTTGATGCAGTGCAACCCGGGCCTGACCAGGCTGATTACCGAGCGCATCGGCGAAGGCTTCCTCGACGATTTCGACCAGATCGCCGGCCTCGACAAGCACGCCGACGACCCCACCTTCCAGGCGCAGTTCAAGGCGGTGAAGCGCGCCAACAAGGAACGCCTCGCCCATCTCATCAAGGATCGCATTGGCGTCGTCGTTTCGCCTGACGCCATGTTCGACGTGCAGGTGAAGCGCATCCACGAGTACAAGCGGCAGTTGCTGAACGTCATCGAGGCGGTAGCGCACTACTCGATGATCCGCTCGCACCCCGAGCGGGACTGGGTACCGCGCGTCAAGGTGTTCGCGGGCAAGGCCGCGCCGGGCTACTGGAACGCAAAGCTGATTATCAAGTTGATCAACGACATCGCCAAGGTCGTGAACAACGACCCGGCGGTGCGCGGACTCCTCAAGATCGTCTTCCTTCCCAACTACAACGTGTCCCTTGCAGAAACCATCATCCCCGCCGCGGACCTCTCCGAGCAGATTTCGACTGCCGGCATGGAGGCCTCGGGCACCGGCAACATGAAGTTCATGGCCAACGGCGCCCTCACCATCGGCACGCTCGACGGCGCAAACGTCGAGATGCTCGAGCAGGTGGGCAACGAGAACATGGTCATCTTCGGGCTCACGACCGACAAGGTGGCGGAGATCCGCTCGCGCTCCGAAGTGCCGCGGACGGCGATCGACAGGTCTCCGGCGCTGCGTGAGGCGCTCGAGGCGATCAGTTCGGGCGTGTTTTCGCCCGACGACCCGAACCGCTATCGCGACCTGATCGGCGGTCTCTACGACCATGACTGGTTCATGGTCGCGCGCGATTTCGATGCCTATGCCACCGCCCAGCGCCAGGTCGACGATATCTGGATCAACCCGAGGAAATGGTATTCCATGGCCATCCGGAACACGGCGCATGTCAGCTTCTTCTCGTCGGATCGCACGATCCGGCAATATGCCGAGGAGATCTGGGGCGTCCCGGTCGAGAGGCAGCGCGCGTGACCAAAGAGAGCTGGCAGGCGGAAGAGAGCGACATCAAGGCGATAGTCGCCGGCCGCCATTCCGATCCGTTCGGCATTCTCGGTCTGCATGAGGTCGGCGGCGCGTGGGTGGCACGCACCTTCATCCCGCACGCCGAGACCGTGTCCGCCCGTACGCTCGACAATCGCATCCTGGGCGAACTGCACCGCCGCCACGATGCCGGCTTCTTCGAGGGCAAGGTGACGGCCACCGGCCGCATGCCCGTGCGCTACCACGCGCGCAACGCAGGCGGCGAATGGGATGTGCTCGATCCCTACAGCTTCGGCCCGGTGCTGGGGCCCATGGATGACTACTATATCGGGGAAGGCTCGCACCTGAGGCTGTTCGACAAGCTCGGCGCCCACGCGATCGAGTTCGAAGGCGTGAGCGGCACCCACTTCGCCGTCTGGGCTCCCAATGCGCAGCGCGTCTCCGTCGTCGGCCCGTTCAACGATTGGGATGGCCGCCGCCACCCCATGCGGGTGCGGCTCACTACGGGCATCTGGGAAGTCTTCGTCCCCGGAATCGGCCCGGGCGAACTCTACAAGTTCGAGATCGTCGGCCCCAACGGCAAGCTCATCCCGCTCAAGGCCGATCCCTTCGCCACGCAATCCGAACTCAGGCCGAAGACGGCCTCGGTCGTCGCCGGAACGGCGCCGTTCGAGTGGTCGGATCAGGCCTGGATGGAAGCGCGCGCCAGCAAGGATTGGCGTCGCCAGCCCGTCTCCATTTACGAGGCGCACCTGGGTTCGTGGCGGCGCCGCGCCGACGGCGGCTTCATGAGCTACGACCAACTCGCCGAACAGCTCGTCCCCTACGCTGCCGATCTCGGCTACACGCATATCGAGCTGATGCCGATCTCGGAGCATCCTTTCGATCCGAGCTGGGGCTACCAGCCTACCGGCCTCTATTCGCCTACCGCGCGCTTCGGTGAACCCGCCGGTTTCGCGCGCTTCGTCGACGCGGCCCATCGGGCAAACCTCGGCGTCATCCTCGACTGGGTGCCGGCACATTTCCCCACGGACGAGTTCGGGCTCGCCCGCTTCGACGGCACCGCGCTCTACGAGCACCTCGATCCGCGCCAGGGCTACCACCCCGACTGGAACACGGCCGTCTACAACTTCGGCCGCAAGGAAGTGGTGAGCTTCCTCGTCAACAACGCGCTCTACTGGCTGGAGCGCTTCCACATCGATGGCCTGCGCGTCGACGCGGTGGCCTCGATGCTCTACCTCGATTATTCGCGCAAGTCCGGCGAGTGGGTGCCCAACCAATATGGCGGCAACCACAATCTGGAGGCCGTCGAGTTCCTCAAGCGCGTCAACATGGAGGCCTACCGGCTGCATCCGGGCGTGATGATGATCGCCGAGGAATCCACCTCATGGAGCGGCGTTTCCGCACCGGCCGACAAGGGTGGGCTCGGCTTCGGCTTCAAGTGGAACATGGGCTTCATGAACGACACGCTGCGTTACATGAGCCGCAACCCCATCCACCGCCGCTACCATCATCACGACATGACGTTCGCGGCGCTATACGCTTACGCCGAGAACTTCATCCTTCCCCTGAGCCACGACGAGGTCGTGCATGGCAAGGGCTCGCTGCTTGCCAAGATGGGCGGCGACGACTGGGCCCAGTTCGCCGGCCTGCGCGCCTATTACGGCTTCATGTGGGGCTGGCCGGGCAAGAAACTGCTGTTTATGGGCCAGGAATTCGCCCAGCGCGAGGAGTGGAACGAGGCCAAGGGCCTCGACTGGTGGCTGCTCGACGCACCCGCCCATGACGGCATCCGCCGGCTCATCTCCGATCTCAACGCCGCCTATCGCGAGCTGCCGGCGCTGCACGCGCGCGACAACGAGCCCGAGGGCTTCCAGTGGCTGATCGGCAATGATCACAACAACTCGGTCTTCGCGTTCGCCCGCAAGGCGCCGGGCGCCGAACCGATCGTGGTGATCTCCAACATGACTCCCGTGCCGCGCGAAAACTATCGCGTGCCCATGCCGCTTGCCGGCGCCTGGGTGGAACGGCTCAATACCGATGCCGGTTGGTATGGCGGCACGAACAAGGGCAACCAGGGCAGGGTGGTGGCCCGCGCCAGCGAGGTCGAAGGGCTCGGACCTTATGCCGACCTCTATCTGCCACCGATGTCGACGCTGTTTTTGAAATACGATCCCGCCTAAGCGGGACATCAGGAGGGACGATCCATGGCTGACTACCGGACCCCATCGCCTTTGGCGCGCGAGGCGATGGCATATGTGCTGGCCGGCGGGCGCGGCACCCGCTTGTTCGAACTCACCGACCGACGCGCCAAGCCGGCCGTTTATTTCGGCGGCAAGTCGCGCATCATCGATTTCGCGCTCTCGAACGCGCTGAACTCCGGTATCCGCCGCATCTCGGTGGCAACCCAGTATCAGGCGCACTCGCTGATCCGGCACCTGCAGCGCGGCTGGAACTTCCTCCGCACCGAGCGAAACGAGAGCTTCGACGTGCTCCCGGCTTCGCAGCGCGTATCCGAGACGCAGTGGTACGAGGGCACTGCGGATGCCGTGTTCCAGAACATGGACATCATCGAGGACTACGGCCCCCGCTACATCGTGCTGCTCGCCGGCGACCACATCTACAAGATGGATTACGAGATCATGCTTCGGCAGCACGTCGATACGGGCGCCGACGTGACCATCGGCTGCCTCGAGGTGCCGCGCATGGAGGCCACCGGCTTCGGCGTCATGCACGTCGATGGGCGCGACCGCATCGTCGATTTCGTCGAAAAGCCGAAGGACCCGCCGGGCATTCCCGACAAGCCGGATTACGCGCTCGCCTCCATGGGCATCTACGTCTTCGAGACCCGCTTCCTCATGGAGCAACTCCGCCGCGACGCGCAGACACCCGGCTCGAGCCGCGACTTCGGCAAGGACATCATCCCCTACATCGTCAAGAACGGCTCGGCCTGGGCGCACCGTTTCCCGCGCTCCTGCGTCCGCTCGCCCAACGAGGAAGTCGCCTACTGGCGCGACGTCGGCACCGTGGACGCCTACTGGAAGGCCAACATCGACCTCTGCGACGTCACCCCGCAGCTCGACCTCTACGATCGCGACTGGCCGATCTGGACCTTCGCCGAGATCACCCCGCCGGCCAAGTTCGTGCACGATTTCGACGGCCGCCGCGGCACGGCGGTGAACTCGCTGGTCTCGGGCGATTGCATCATCTCGGGCGGCGCGCTCGACAAGACGCTGCTCTCGACCGGCAGCCGCGTCCACTCCTATTCGGAACTGCACGAATCCGTCGTGCTGCCCTACTGCACCATCGGGCGTGGTGCTCGCCTGCGCAAAGTCGTGCTCGATCGAGGCGTCAACGTCCCCGAAGGCCTGGTGATCGGCGAGGACACGAGCTTCGACTCCCAGTGGTTCCGCCGCACCGATGCCGGCGTGACGCTCGTCACTCAGCCGATGATCGACAAGTACATGGCCAGTCGCTGACGGGAGGACGGATGATCGAAGTCCTGTCGGTCGCCTCTGAGGCCTTTCCGCTGATCAAGACGGGTGGGCTGGCGGATGTCGTGGGCGCCTTGCCTGCGGCACTTGCGCCGCACGGCGTCTCCATGCGCACGCTGATCCCAGGCTATCCCAAGGTCATGGATGCGCTCGGGGAGAGCGGCCGCGAGATCTGGTACCATGGGGATTTCTTCGGCGGCGAGGCCCGGCTGGTCGCCGGCCGGGCGGCCGGCCTCGATATCATCGCCATCGAGGCACACCACCTCTACACCCGGCCCGGCAACCCGTATCTCGGTCCGACCGGCCAGGACTTTCCCGACAACTGGCGCCGCTATGCTGCCCTGAGCTACGCCGCCTACGAGCTGTCGACGGGCCTAGTGGAAGGCTACAGGCCCGATATCCTCCACTGCCACGACTGGCAGGCGGGGCTGGTGCCGGCCTATGTCCGCTACAATGCCGGCAGCACGGCCAAGACCATCCTCACCGTCCACAACATCGCGTTCCAGGGCATCTACGGCTGGGACATCTTCAACGCCCTCCGCCTCGACTACGACGCCGCCAGCGAGGGAGCGATCGAGTATTTCGGCAACATCTCCTACCTCAAGGCCGGGCTGCATTGCGCGGACCTCATCACCACCGTCAGCCCCACCTACGCCTACGAGATCCGCACGCCCGAGTACGGCATGGCGCTCGACGGCTTGCTGCGCGACCGCGCCAACGACGTGCACGGCATCCTCAACGGCATCGATGCCGAGGCCTGGGACCCGGGACGTGACCCGTCCATTGCCCAGACCTACACCGCGAGCACCATCGTCAACCGCGCCGCCAACAAGATCGAGCTCGAGGCGCGCTTCGGGCTCGCGCACGGCCCGGGCCCGATCTTCACGGTAGTCAGCCGGCTGACGCGGCAGAAGGGCCTCGACATGCTGCTGCCGCTCTGCGACCAGCTGGTCGAGCGGGGCGGCCGGCTCGCGCTCCTGGGCTCCGGCGATCTCGATCTCGAGCAGGGCTTCCTCGCCGCCGCTGAACGCCACCCCGGCAGGATCGGCGTGGTCATCGGCTACGACGAGGCCCTGAGCCACCTCATCCAGGCGGGCGGCGACGTGATGACCGTTCCTTCCCGCTTCGAGCCCTGCGGCCTCACCCAGATGTATGGCTTGCGCTACGGCTGCGTGCCGCTGGTGAGCCGAGTAGGGGGCCTCGCCGATACGGTGATCGACGCCAACGAGGCGGCCGTCGAGGCGGGCGTCGCCACCGGTGTCGTGTTTGCTCCGGCGACGGAGGAGGCGCTCAGCGAAGCCATCCGGCGCACGATTGCGCTCTATAACCGGCCCAAGGTGTGGCACAAGATGCAGCGCCGGGGCATGAAGTCCGACGTCTCGTGGGAAGCGAGCGCGGAAAAGTACGCCGACCTCTATGCGTCACTACTGGGGCTGCAACGCGATGCCGATACAGACGATTGAAACCACGCCGTTCGCAGACCAGAAGCCGGGCACATCCGGGCTGCGGAAGCGGGTCAGCGTCTTCAGCCAGCCCAACTACGTCGAGAACTTCGTGCAGTCGATCTTCGACTCGCTCGAGGGCTTCAAGGG
>JAEYTN010000194.1 GCA_023433985.1 Pseudomonadota bacterium
GCGCATCGGCGCCGACCTCGCCATCGTCGACAAGCGCCGCCCCAAGGCGGGCGTGTCGGAAGTGATGAACATCATCGGCGACGTGTCGGGCCATGCCTGCATCCTCATCGACGACATCGTCGATTCCGGCGGCACGCTGGTGAACGCCGCCGAAGCACTGCTGAAGGCCGGCGCAACGGAGGTTTCGGCCTACATAACCCACGGCGTGCTGTCCGAGGGCGCGGCCGAGCGCATCGCCAAATCGAAGCTCAAGGAACTGGTGATCACGGACTCGATCGTGGCCACGGATGCGACGCTGGCCGCCAAGAACATCCGCCGCATCTCGATCGGGCCGCTGATGGGCGAAGCGATCGCGCGGACGGCCAGCGAGCAGAGCGTTTCGAGTTTGCTGGACTAGCAGGCGCGGGCTGGCGGCGCTTCAGCTGTCGGACGCGACCAGAGGCGGTGCCCGTGCCGCCCCCTCCACCGCCTTCGCGGTGGAGGATTCAGTCGACCTCCGCACCAGAAATCTGCGTTCCCGTGTCGAAATCCCCTTCCCTCTCGCGACATTGTTTTGAGGATACCTCGAGACAAGGAGATTACCGCGATGCGCTTCATGCTGATGCTTTACGCTGACGAGCGGGCTGGGGACACGTTTTCGACCGCCGACATGGAACGCGCCATGGAGATCATGGGCGCCTACAATGACGTGCTGAAGAAGGCGGGCGCCTTCGTGATGACCGCTCCGCTGCAGCGGAGCTATGAGGCGCGAACCGTGCGCGGCGAAGGCGGCGAGATCGATACGTCGACATTCGCCAGGAGCGGTGGCGAACTCAATGTGCATGATGGCCCCTATGCCGATACCCGTGAGCAACTGGGCGGCTTCTATGTCATCGAGGCCAGGGACATGGACGAAGCGGTGGACTGGGCGCGCAAGTGTCCGGCCGCGCAATGGGGATCGATCGAGGTTCGGCAGATCTTCGAAGCGTACGCCGACCTTCCTGTCTGATTTTTTCTCCCGACGAAATGTAGAACTTCTCTCGCCCCTCCCGTCATAGTCGTGTCCGGACCGGATCCGGGCGCGACAACAGGAGACGACGAATGAAGTACATGCTGCTGATCATGGGTGACGAGAAGGCGATGGCCGCGCCCCCGATCGACGACACCGGCATGAGCCCCGCCTACCACGCCTACAACACGGCTATGGCGAAGGCTGGTGTCTATGTCGGCGGCGAGCGGCTTCGCCCGACCGACACCGCCACCACCGTCAAGGTGCGCGACAAGAAGGCCGTGGTGCTGTCCGGACCCTACGCCGACACGCAGGAGCAGCTGGGCGGCTACTACCTGATCGACGTGCCCGACCTCGATGCGGCGATCCAGTGGGCCAAGGATTGCCCGGCGGCACAGTTCGGCACCATCGAGGTCCGGCCCATCTGGCCGACCCGGCCTCAGTGAGACGAAGCCATCCGGCTCGCCTCCGGAGATTCTTTCGGGGGCGAGTCGAAATCGCGCGGCATCTCGCGTCATTGTCGTATCGGGATCGAAATCCCGGCCAACCAAACGGGAGCTACCCAATGCGCTACATGATGCTGATCCATCACAACGAGGCTGAACTGGCCGCCGCCGAGCAGAAGCAGCTCTGGCAGGACTACGCCGCCTTCAATGAGGCGCTGAGCAAGGCCGAGGGTGCCGAGAGCGGCATCCGGCTGGAACCTGCCGGCAAGGCAACGACCGTGCGTACCACCGGCGACAAGACGGACGTGCTCGACGGCCCCTATGCCGACACCAAGGAGCAGTTCGCCGGCTATTTCTTCATCGACGTGCCGACGCTCGAGGAAGCCGTCGCCTGGGCCAAGCGCTGCCCCAGCTCGCGCTTCGGCTCGATCGAAATCCGCCCCGTGCACGTCCCGCAACCCGGCGGCTGGAAATGACCAGCCGCAACGAGGCGGTTCGCACGGCCGAACGCGTGGCGCGCGAAAGCTACGGCCGCCTCGTCGCTTTCCTTGCCGCCCGCACGCGTGACGTGGCGGGCGCCGAGGACGCCCTCAGCGAAGCCTTCGCCGCAGCGTTGCGCATGTGGCCGCAGGACGGCGTGCCCGACAATCCCGATGCCTGGCTGCTCACCGTCGCCCGCCGGCGGCAGACGGATGCCCTGCGGCGACGCCAGACACGTAGCGCCGGCGAGGAGCACTTGCAGCTCATGGCCGAAGAGATTGAAGGTGCCGCGGGCAACGCGGGCGAAATCCCGGATCGCCGGCTGGCGCTGATGTTCGCCTGCGCCCATCCCGCCATCGAACGTGGCATGCGGGCGCCGCTGATCCTGCAGACGATCCTCGGGCTTACCGCGATCGATATCGCCGCGGCCTTTCTCATACCACCCGCCACAATGGGGCAGCGGCTAGTTCGGGCCAAGACGCGCATCAGGGATGCGGGCATTCCCTTCGCGGTACCGGAGCGGGAGGAACTGCCGGAACGGCTCGATGCCGTGCTCGACGCCATCTACGCCGCCTATACCAAGGGCTGGACGGAAATCGGCGATGCGGCGCCGGAGCTTGCCGAGGAGGCGATCTGGCTCGGCCGCCTGCTAGTATCGCTTATGCCCGAGGAGCCCGAGGCCAAGGGCATGCTGGCGCTGATGCTCTACGCGGAGGCCCGCCGCCCCGCCCGCCGCGACGGTTCGGGGGCATATGTGCCGCTCGACCGGCAGGACACCGCATTGTGGGATGAGGAAATGCTGAGGCTGGCAGAGCAGCTGCTGCGGCAGGCGAGCCATGGCGGTCCCTCGGGCCGCTACCAGCTCGAGGCGGCGATCCAGTCCGCACACACGGCGCGGCGCTTGAGCGGCGCCGATACGTGGCCGGCCATTGTCGCGCTCTACACCCACCTGGAGCGGCTGACGCACTCGCCGGTGGTGACGCTCAATCGCGCCGTGGCGCTGGCCGAGACCGAAGGCCCGGACGCCGCACTGGCACTGCTCGACACCCTTTCGCCGGACAAGCGCATGGCCGACTACCAGCCCTATTGGGCCGCTCGTGGCCACCTGCTCGCCCGGCTGGGGCGAAAGAGCGAGGCGCACGAGGCCCTCACCCTTGCCATTGGCCTCGCCACCGACAATGCGGTGCGCCACTACCTACAGGAGCGCGTGGCGAAGCTGGCGGACGGCTAGGCGCGGCGACGCGCAACGAAGCCCCAGATCGCCAGCACGATGATGGCACCCACCACCGCACCGATCAGGCCGGCACCCTCGCCCGGCTGGTACCAACCCAGCGCCTGGCCCAGGAACGAGGCGACGAAGGCACCGACGATGCCGAGGATCGTGGTCAGGATGAACCCGGACGGCTCGTTCCGACCCGGCATGATGAACTTCGCGATCACGCCGGCGATGAAGCCGATCAGGATGGTCCAGAGAATTCCCATTGCTGTCTCCTTTGCGCCCGAATTGACGCTGAGAAAACAAGCGCTTTGCAACGCAAACGGTTCCGGCGTTCTCTCTCGCCTCGAGAGGGTGTCTGCCGCCGTAGGCAGCGGAGTCCCCTTGCCGACGGGGCGTCCTTCCACTATAGCCACGCGCCATGAAGTGCCCGTCACCCCTGGAGGACGGGTGCGTGAGCTTTGAGTTGTCGAAGTTCACACCAACCCATGAATGGATCATTCAATGGCTACTGCTGCTAAGGAGCTCAAGGCTCAGGCGCGGAGCGGGGTGGGCAAGGGGGCCGCTCGTGCACTGCGTCGTGAGGGGCTCATTCCTGC
>JAEYTN010000529.1 GCA_023433985.1 Pseudomonadota bacterium
AACCAGCCGGCCGACGTGCAGATCGGCATCGTTGCCTTCGCCTCCGCCGCGCTGCTGGTGCAGGCCCCGACGCTTGATCGCGAGGCGCTGGTCACCGCCATCAACAGCTTCGACCTTCGGCGCGGCACGGCAGTGGGGGCGGGCGTGCTGACCTCGCTCGCCACCATCTTCCCCGACCAGGATTTCGACGAGCTGCAGGGCGACAATCCGTTCGACGCACTCGGCATGCCGTCGGGCCGTGGCTTCGACAGCCGCCCGCTCGGCGTCAGCCCGCTGGGGCAGCCGGATGGTCCGCCTAAGGTGTCGGTCGAAGAACACGTCCCGGTCGAGCCCGGCTCCTACCAGAGTGCGGTCGTCATTCTCCTCACCGACGGCGCCACCACGGTCGGGCCCGACCCGATCGCCGCGGGGCGCCTCGCGTCCGAATACGGCGTCCGCGTCTTCACGGTCGGTTTCGGCTCCACCGAGGGCGACGTGGTCGATTTCGGTGGCCGTTCCATGCGCGCGCAGCTCGATGCGGAAAGCCTGCAGACCATCGCGGACCTGACCCGCGCCCAGTATTTCGAGGCGCAGTCGGCCGACGACCTCAACAAGGTCTACTCCTCGCTCTCCACCAAGCTGATCAGCGAAAAGAAGCTTACCGAGATTGCCTTCCTCTTCGCGGGCCTCGGCGCCCTCATCGCGCTGGCCGGCGCGGGGCTCTCGGTGCTCTGGTTCGGGCGGGTGGCATAGAGGGGAGTGAGCCCGGATTGCCACGGTTGTTGGAAATTGCAAAGGTGATCGGGCCGGCTGTTGCTCCGTGAACGCCGGTGGACTACTGCTCCCGGCACCTAAGCTGTGACCGCGCAAGTACTGTCCGGCGACCCCAACTAAAACAACCACCTACCCGAAGACATGCAGAAAAATGAGCCTTGAGTCGGCGCCCCTGGACACGGCGGATTCGACGGTAGCCGGCTCGCGAGAAGTCCACTCGCTCCCCACTGTTACCGTGGCGGTCGTCGTCAGAAATTCCGAAGCCCTAATTGGGCGAACTCTCGAAAGCATCGTCGGGCAGACCTATCCCGGCATGTCGATCGTCGTGGTGGATGGAAACTCCACTGACGGCACACTCGCCGCTGCGCAGAAATTCTCCGCGCACATCGCCGAGCTGGTCAGCGAGCCCGACCGGGGCGTTTACGACGGCATGAACAAGGCTGCGCGCCTCGCACCGGGCGAGTTCATCATCTATATGAACGCCGGAGACGTGTTCGCGAGCCGCACTGCGCTGCTTGAAACCATGACCGCTGCCTCGCCGGAAACCGATCTGGTGATAGGCCGGTACCTGTTCGAGTCCGAACCCTATCCAAGGGTCATTGCGCCGATGAGCACGGCGAAGCGGGTCGAACTCCTGCAAGGCGGCAAGGTCATGGAGTCGTTCCAGGATTGGGTGTGCCACCAGGCAACCATCACCCGCGTCGACTACCTGCTCTCTCTGGGCGGCTACGACCTCGGCTACAACCTGATCGCCGATCAGGATTTCCTGCTCCGGGCCCATGACGACGGTGCCAGGGTGGACTACGTGGAGCCGATCGTCTGCCGTTACGCCGCCGGTGGGATGTCGTCCGATCCGATCAAGAGCTCGCAGGAGTTCATGAAGCTCTTCGGCTCCCGCAAATACAACCGGCGAAAGCTGCGTGCCTATTTCAATCCGGGCACGAGAGGCCGCCTCAGGCGGTGGCTGAAGCCGCTGGCGCTCCGTACGCCGGTGGTGGGTCGGCTCTACCGGCAGCGAAACGAGGCTATCACCCGGCTCGGCCAGCTCGAAGCCCGCGTGAACGGCAGTACCGAGATCGACCCCGCGGCCCTCGCCCAGCTCGGAGTGCATTCGTTCGCGCAGTTCGCCGCGGAGGTCGGGGCCGAAGACAAGATCATGCAGTCTCACGCGACGATATGGGACATGCCGGCCGAGAGCGCCGGGGTTCGCGCTCCGGGCATCCATTTCCTGACGTTTGCAGACGGCGGCCCGACCTTCAGGAATGCGTTGCGCCGCATCAGCAGGGAAGCCGAGGCCTTCAACGTCTTCGAGACGATCGACGCCCATGATCTCGAGACGGCTTCGACCCGCTACCCCGACTTTGCCGGGCTGCGGGATTACATGCGCGCCAATCCGCGCGGGCTCGGCTACTGGATCTGGAAGCCGTTCCTGGTTCGAGCCAGGCTGCAGGAAATCCCCGACGGGGACGTGCTGTTCTATGCCGATGCGGGTTGCGAGCTGTCACGCTACGGCCTGCCGCACTTTGCCGCGATGGTGGCGTCGGCGCGCGCCCGTGGCCATCTCTTTTTCCGGATGAACCAGTATCCCGAACTGTCATGGACCAAGCGGGAGACGGTGCATGCGTTCGAGGAGGAGTACGGCAAGCGCGTCGAGAATATCGGGCAGGTTGCGGCCACGATGTTCTTTTTCCGCAAGACCCCGGAGACCCTCCGCTTCTGCGACGAGTGGCTGCGCCTCGCACAGTTGAACGACGGTGCGCTGATCGACGACAAGCTCAGTGCCTTTGAGGCTCCGGGGTTCAGGGACCATCGGCACGACCAGTCGCTGTTCAGCTGCCTCGCCCAGGTTTCCGGCTTCCGGAACGCCGCCGACTCCGACGATCATTGCGCCTTCCGGTCGCCGCGCGACTGGAACGACGACCTCCTGATGCTGGAGCTGCCGGTGTTCTGGTCGCACAGGAAGGCCGATGGCACCGACCGAAGCGACATCAACCTGCGCGTCGAGTTGATGCGCCTACGGGCCTATTCATTCCTCGCGAGCAGCCGTTACGGCTGGAGCGATCCCAAGATCTGGAGCAAATACCGCGCCCAGATACAGCATCGCTACCGCGACCTCGGCGCCGTGGCCTAGCGGCTAGATCGCGAGGTATTCGCGGCGGAGGTCCTCGTTGTCCAGCACGTCGCTGGCGGGGCCGGAGAACGCCACCTCGCCGTGTCGAGGATCACTGCGCGATCGGCCAGCCGCAGGGCTGCAATGGCGTTTTGCTCGACGATGATGGTGGTGATGCCGAGTGCCTTGATCTCGTTGAGGATATTCTCGATCTCGTTCACGATCACCGGAGCCAGCCCCTCATAGGGCTCGTCGAGCAGCAGCAGCTTGATGTCGCGGGTCAGCGCCCGGGCGATGGCCAACATCTGCTGCTCGCCTCCCGACAGTGTCACGCCTTCCTGCTTGCGGCGTTCGGCGAGGCGGGGGAAGTGGCTGTAGACACGCTCGAGCTCCCAGCCGCGTCCGGGGGCGACCTGGGCGAGGGTCAGGTTCTCCTCAACCGTCAGCCCGGCGATGATGCGCCGGTCCTCGGGCACCAGCTGGATGCCGGCGCGCGAGGCCTCGTGGGCCTTCATCTGGTGCAGGGGCTTGCCCTCGAGCCAGATCTCGCCCGCCTTCAGCGTCGGGTTGTCCACTCGGGCGATGGTGCGCAGCGTAGAGGTCTTGCCCGCGCCGTTGCGGCCAAGCAGTGCCAGGATCTCGCCGTGGTGCACGTCGAGCGACACCCCTTGCACGATGTAGCTCTCGCCGTAGTACGAGTGGATGTCGCGCACCGCGAAGAACGGCACGGCGCGCGGCGCGGCGGCGGCCACGGGCTCGGCGAGGGCAGGGGCGTCAGTGTCCATCGTGGTCACACTCATCAGTGCGCCTCCAGCCGGTGGGCGCCACCGAGATAGGCTTCCTGCACCTTCTGGCTGCGGCGTACCTCATCGGGAGCTCCTTCGGCGATGATCCGTCCGCCCGACAGGACGGAAATCCGATCAGCCAAGGAGAACACTACATGCATGTCGTGTTCAATGATCACCTTGGTCATGCCGCGCGCCTTGATCTTCTTG
>JAEYTN010000604.1 GCA_023433985.1 Pseudomonadota bacterium
TGAGGATGACGATGTTGCGGGTGAACATCGGGGCATGCGCGCCGCTCAGGTTGAGCAGCATGCTGTCGTGCCCCGCCACCGGCACGACGCGCATGCCGGTGACGACGGGTGTCGCAGAGCTCATCGACGCATCAGCCCTTCACGGCCCCCACGGTCAGCCCGCCGACAAGGAAGCGCTGGGCGTACATGTAGAGGATCGCGACCGGGATGGCCGTCAGCAGCGAAGCCGCCATCAGTTCGCCCCAGGGCAGGATGTCGCCCACCACCATGGACTGGAGTCCGATCGGCAGCGTCCGGATCGATTCCGACGTGATGAACACGAAGGCGAACAGGAACTCGTTCCAGGCATTGGTGAAGGCGAAGAGCGCCACCGAGAGCAGCGCCGGCGCCGCGAGCGGCAGCGTGATGCGCACGAAGGCGTAGAGCCGGCTGGCGCCATCGATCATGGCCGCTTCCTCGAGCTCCACCGGAATGGAGCGGAAGTAGCCGATCAGTACCCAGGTGGCGAACGGCACGAGGAAGGTCGGGTAGGTCGTCAGCAGCGCGCCGTAGGTGTTGATGAGCCCCAGGTCGGACAGCGTCTGGTACAGCGGGATGAAGATCAGCGTGCCCGGCAGCAGGTAGGTGATGAGGATTGCCGTCGTCAGCAGCCCCGCCCCGAGGAACTTGAGGCGGGTGAGCGCATAGGCGGCGAGCGCGGCAATCGCGATCGAGATGACCGTGGCGAGCGACGCCACCAGCACCGAGTTGCCCAGCCATACGAGGAAGCGCGAGCCGAAGATCAGCTCCTGGTACTGGTTGAGCGTCGGCGGGTTGGGCCAGAAGATCGACTGCCTTTGGCTGATCTGCGTCGTGGTTTTGAACGAGGTGATGATCACCCAGTAGAAGGGGAACAGCACGAACACCATGATCGGCAGCAGGATCAGGATACGGATGCCGATGCCCATGCGCTCGCGGCCCTCCGGCTTGAACACGGGCTTGGAGGCCGAGCCGGTCAGGCGCAGGCGCAGGGCCGCACCGAGTTTCTCGATGCCCCGGTTGAGCATGTCGAACGGCCAGAACAGGATATCGAGCACGAAGCTGAACAGCCCGCCGAAGAACTTGCCGATGCTGCGGCCGATGCCCTTCTTGGAAACCCCGGCAGCGCGCTCGTCGTGCCGCATGTACTTGGAGAGCAGGTAGATGAGGAACGCCATCAGCGGGGCGACCGACAGGGCAATGGCCGAGCCCGGGCCGTACTGCAGCGAGCCGATCGCCTTCTCGTAGGCGAGGATGGAGTAGAGGCGCGTCGCGCCCGACGGCCCGCCGCCGGTCATCAGGAAGATGAGGCCGAACTGGTTGAAGGTGGAGATGAAGCTCAGCAGCAGCACCACGAGGATGACGTAGCGCATGCCCGGCAGGGTGACGTAGCGGAAGCGCTGTACCGCATTGGCGCCGTCCACTTCGGCCGATTCATAGAGCTCTGTATCGATGGCCTTGAGGCCGGCGAGCAGCAGCAGGGTGAAGAAGGGGATGCCCTTCCAGACGTTCACCGCGATGACGCTGCCCAGCGCCAGGTTGGCGTCGGACAGCCAGCCGAGCGGCCGGTTGATGACGCCCATGCCCTGCAGGATCGGGTTGAGGCCACCGAACAGAGGGTCGTAGATCGACTTCCAGGCGAGCGCCGTCACGATTTCCGGCACGATCCACGGCAGCAGCATGATGGCCGAGAGCAGGTTCCGCCACGGCAGCTTGGAGTGGAGGATCATGGCAATGGTCATGCCGGTGACGAACTTGATCGACAGTGACCAGAACGTGAAGTTGATCGTGTTCGACAGGCTCAGCAGGTAGTCGGAATTGGTGTAGAGGCGCTCGTAGTTCCTGAGCCCCACATTGTTGGTGGCGCCGGTAAGGAAGTTGAACGTCGTGGTCGACATCAGGATGGCGCTGATGAAGGGCCAGAAGATCAGGCCGGCCATCAGCACCACCATCGGCAGCACGAACAGGTAGGCGATCTTCCAGTCGCGACCGAAAATGTTCTTGAGCTTGAACCGCGGACGCGCGGCGGCGTCGGTGCCGCCCATCGGCATATCGAGGGTGATGCGCTTGTCCATCGTCAAGCCTCCTTCCAGCTGAAGCACCCTTCAACCCGGGTGCAGGAGTTGGGCACGGCCGGCTGTCACATTGTGACAGCCTCGTCCGGCACGTTTTGGCGGAGGGCGGCAGCGCCGCCCTCCGCCAGCAGGCAGTGCAGCCTTTAGGGCTGCATGATCCCGCCTTCCTCGAAGATGTCGACCATCTTCTGGTGCGCATCCTTCACCGCATCGGCGGCAGACATGCGCTTGGAGATGACGTTGCCGACCGACTGCTCCAGCACGCCCTGCGCACGGATGGCGTCGACGCCTGCGTTCGGGTTCGCCGGCCAGGACTGGCCGAGGAACGGATCGGTCACGCTGACCTGCTCCTTGATCACGGCGAGGTTCGGATCGGTGGCGATCAACTCGGGTGTCCAGAGGTTCTCGTAGGCCGGCGTGAACAGCACGCCGCCCAAGGCCGAGATCTTGCCGAAATTGGCCGGATCGAGCAGGTCGAGCGCCAGCTCCTTGGCGAGGGCCGCGTTCGGCGCTCCCTTGAAGACGGTCATCCAGCCGCCGACATTGCCGCCGTTCCGGTGGTCGCCATTGATGGCCGCCGGCGCGGGCAGCAGGATGGTGTTGCCGTAGACCGGATTGCTGTCGCGCTTCGACTGCGCATAGACCGAGAAGGCGTTCTGCG
>JAEYTN010000610.1 GCA_023433985.1 Pseudomonadota bacterium
CCTATGTGGGGCCGGGCATGTTGGAACAGGCGGAGCTCGGCATCATCGATTTCGACCCCACCGTGCCCGACAGCCTGCACGTCACGGGCCAGGCAGCCTTCGTCGTTCCCGCCTATGCCGGCATGCACCTGGGGATCGATGCGGGCATCAGCGCCGGCGCCGGCATCGTCAGCGTCACCGGCGGCATGAATGTCGGCGCGGACCTCGGGATCGAGGCGCGCGCGGCCGCCGAGGCGATCTTCGACTGGACACCCAATACCGGCCTCAACCTCAACGCGACGCTCTCGGCCAGCATGCAGCCCAAGCTCAAGTTCTCCGTCGGGGCATTCGTCAAGGCCGACGTGTCGCTGCTGATCACCGACTTCACCATCTACCGAAAGGACTGGAAGCTCGCGGAGTTCGAGTACGGCCCGGCGCTACAGGTCGGCATCAGCGTGCCGCTCGGCTACTCGTCGCAGCGCGGGCTCGATTTCGACTTCAACAAGATCGAGTTCCAGCTGCCCTCGATCGGCGCCCGCGACCTGATCACCGGCCTGCTCGACAGCCAGGGCAGCGAGCAGGTGAGCGACCCCGACGACTAACCCGGGGCGCGCTCCTCAGTTGCGCCGCCGCAACCCGTCCAGGGTGCTGGTCGCCTCGCGCAGGCAGCTGAGGGCGTAGGCCAGCTGGTCGTCGCGGTCGCGCCCGTCGGGGCGTTTCGCCGCCACCGCGAAGACCGTGCCGCTGCTCGCCGGGGCGCGCACTTCGCCCACCGCCCGGCGATAGGCGTCGACCGTCTCGGGCGCCGGCGACAACCCGAGTTCCTCGCGCAGCATCCGCGCGCATTCGTTGAACTGGCGCGCGGCGATGGCCCGCTCGCCCATCGCTCCCAGCGCCACGATGATGGCCCGGTGCACGTGTTCCACGAACGGCTCCTCGGCCAGCAGGCGGTGGCCGACGCGAACCACGTCCTGGTGCCGCTGCGCTTCGGAATAGGTGGTGACGAGGCGCTCGAGCATGCTCACGACGGCGGAACGGAAGGCTTCGCGCGCCACGAGGCACCAATCCTCGTCGACCCCGTCGAGGAAGCCCCCCGAATGGAGGGCGCAGGCCGTTTCGAGCAGTTCCAGTGCTTCGCCGTCGAGCACATCGGTCGCGACCCGCGGGTCCGCCGCGAGGTGCCTGAAGGCAGACACATCGCTTTCGACGCTGCCCGGGGCGAGTGCCAGGCGGTCCCCCAGGGAGTGCAGCAGCCTCGTATCGCCCGCGGGCTGCAGCGCGGTCTTGAGCCGCCACAGGGTCGTCGCTAGCGCGGCACGCGCCCTCGCCTCGTCGAAGTCGCCCCATAGTTCGCCCGCCAGCCGGGAGCGGCCGACCGGCCGATCCGAGTGGGCCGCGAGGTAGCCGATCACGCTCCACGCCTTGCGCGTGGTGATTTCGACCACCACCCCGTCGAGGGTTATTCTCGGCGTGCCGAAAAGCTGCAAGCGGATCATGGCCCACCTCGTCGTCGATCCCCCGCCCGCCAACTTGGGAAAGGAGAGTCAAAACACGCTCCCCGCCGGGCGATAACCGGCGGTGCCGCAACGAGCACTCGGGGTCAATTCCGCAAATTTACACGTCGGTGCCGACGCGTATTGCCGCCGCTCTACTCTGCATCCTGCCTCGTTCCGCAGAGACCTCGACTGTCATCGTAAGGTTGTGTGCAAATCTTGTTGCACGACGAGGCATCTAAAAACCGCGCCTGTCAGTGCAGATTGCCATTGAGCGTAATCATGAATTGGAAATCAAGGCCAAATTGAGAACAAGTTTTGGCATAACCCGACTGTTTTGCTGCCTCGACCCGGCACCCCAGTGCCGCCGCGCCGCCCACATTCTGCGCCCTGGCGACCGGCTCCGCCGCCCGGCGCGCCGCTTCGACATGGCAGTGAAATTTCGTCGGGAACCAATCTCCCGCTGGATCATTTCGGCCGATTGATTGGATGGCCCGGGGTAGCGGCCATCGGGGGCATTGTATGAAGTTTGAATCTTGGGGGAAGAACGAGCTCTGGCTCAATGGCCTGCTCGCCGTTCTGCTCGTCCTGGTTTTCCTGGTCGACCTGGTGGTGCCGTTGGGCACGGCGGTATGGGTCATCTACCTGGTGCCGACGGTGCTGGCCTTCATGGCGCCCCGGCCGGCCACGCCGCTGGTGGTCGCGGCGGTGGTGACGGTGCTGATCGCGATCGGCTTTACCGTCGATCGTCCGGGCATCGATCCGCAGGTCGCGCAGCTCAACCGCACCATGGGCGCGGCGACCGTCTGGGTCCTCGCGCTCACCGGCATGCTGTTCGTCCGCAACCGGCTGCGATTGCAGCAGCAGGAATGGCTGCAGACCGGCGAGGTCGAGTTGGCGCGAAACCTGTCGGGCGAAATCTCCATCGACGAGCTCGGCCAGCAGGTAACGCGCTTCCTCTCCACCTACATGGGCGCGCGGGCGGCAGCGTTCTTTACCCGCGAAGGCGAGCGGTTCGTTCGCATCGGCAGCTACGGCGTGCCCGCCGACGCCGCAGTGCCGGCCGAGCTTCGCGTTGGCGACGGCATGCTCAGCCAGGTCATCGCGCAGCGCCGCCAGATCGCGATCGCCGACGTGCCCGCCGACCATCTTGTCTATGGCTCCACCCTCAGCCGGGGAGTACCCAGCCGGCTGCTGCTGGCCCCCACATTCGACGATGCGACCGTGAACGGCGCCATCGAGCTCGGCTTCGCCGGCTCCCCGCCTCCCGCCGCCGAAGCGCTGCTCGACCGCATGGCGGGCGCCATCGGCATCGCCGTCCGCTCCGTGCAATACCGCACGCGGCTCGCCGAACTGCTGGAGGAAACCCAGCGGCAGGCCGAGGAGCTGCGCGCCCATACCGAGGAGCTGAGCACCGCCAACGAGGAACTGGAGGAGCAGCGGCGGGCGCTGATGGATTCGCAGAAGCGGCTCGAGCTGCAACAGGCGGAACTCGAACAGACCAACACCCAGCTCGAGGAACAGACGCAGTTGCTCGAGACCCAGCGCGACGATCTCGCCAAGACGCAGACCGTGCTGCGCGACCAAGCGCGGGAGCTCGAGTCCGCCAGCCGGTACAAGTCCGAGTTCGTCGCCAACATGTCGCACGAGCTGCGGACGCCGCTCAACGCTCTGCTGATCATGGC
This sequence comes from Pseudomonadota bacterium, assembly GCA_023433985.1. Classification (GTDB taxonomy): domain Bacteria; phylum Pseudomonadota; class Alphaproteobacteria; order Rhizobiales; family Devosiaceae; genus Devosia_A. The sequence goes on from JAEYTN010000610.1 coordinate 3,158, forward strand.
GCGGCTCCTGGCCGACAACCGCACCGGCAACCTCACCGACGAGCAGGTGAGCTTCGCCCAGACGATCGAGAGTTCCGGCAACGACCTGCTCGCGCTCATCAACGACATCCTCGACATCTCGAAGATCGAGGCCGGCAAGCTCGACCTGCAGCCCGAGACCGTGCGGGTGGGCGAGGTCGCCGAAAAGCTCGCCGCCTCCTTCTCGCACCTCGCGGGCAAGAAGGGGCTCAAGTTCGAAGTCGACATCCAACCCGCCGCGGAGGCGGCGCTCGAAACCGACTCCCAGCGGCTCGAGCAGGTACTGAAGAACTTCCTTTCCAACGCCATCAAGTTCACCGAACGCGGGTCGGTCACGTTCCGGGTCTCGCCGGCGGGCGATGACGGCATCGCCTTTTCCGTCGAGGACACCGGCATCGGCATCCCCGAGGAGCAGCAGGACGTCATCTTCGAGGCGTTCCGCCAGGCCGACGGGACCATCAATCGCAGGTATGGCGGCACCGGTCTGGGCCTCTCCATCTCGCGTCAGCTGGCTCACATGCTGGGCGGCCGGATCGAGGTGGCGAGCGCCAAGGGCGAGGGCAGCACCTTCACCCTGGTCCTGCCGCTCAGCTTCACGCCCGCCGCGGGCGCAGAGCCCTCGAGCCCGCCTCCCACCCGCCCTGCCGCTCCCGTCATCGACAGGCGCGCGCCGGGCAGTGCGAGCGCCGAGCCGCTGCGCACCCCGCCGCAACTGGCCGACGACCGCGAGAGCCTCGCGGCGGGCGACCGCGTGATCCTCGTGGTCGAGGACGACCTCGCCTTCGCGCGCATCCTGCTCGACCTCAGCCGCGAGCTCGGCTTCAAGTGCATCCTGACCCACACTGCCGATGATGGCGTCGTGGCGGCGCGGCAGTACCTGCCGCAGGCCATCTTGCTCGACATGGGCCTGCCCGACCATTCCGGGCTCTCAGTGCTCGACCGGCTGAAGCGCGACCTCCGCACCCGCCACATCCCGGTGCACGTCGCCTCGGTGGACGACTACTCGCAGGTCGCGAAATCCTATGGCGCCATCAGCTACATGCTGAAGCCGGTGAAGCGCGAGAAGCTGGTCTCGGCGCTGGAACAGCTCGAAACGCGGCTGTCTCAGAACGTCCGCCGGTTGCTGATCGTCGAGGACGACCCGGCGCAGCTCCAGGGCCTGCAGCACCTGCTCAAGGCCAAGGACGTCGAGACCGTCGGCGTCAGCACGGCCGCGGATTGCCTCACCCGGCTCCGCTCCGAGACCTTCGACTGCATGGTGCTCGACATGACCCTGCCCGACGCCTCGGGCTTCGACGTGCTCGAACAGCTCGATGCCGATCACTCGTTCTCGTTCCCCCCGGTGATCGTCTACACCGCCCGCGAGCTCTCCGACGACGAGGAGCTGCGGCTCCGCAAGTACTCGCGCTCGATCATCATCAAGGGAGCCAAGTCGCCCGAGCGGCTGATCGACGAGGTGACGCTGTTCCTGCACCAGGTGGTCTCCGACCTGCCCGAAACGCAGCAGCGCATGCTCGCTACCTCGCTCAACCGCGACGCCCTGCTCGAAGGCCGCAAGATCCTCGTCGTCGAGGACGACGTCCGCAACGTCTTCGCCGTCACCAGCATCTTCGAGCCGCATGGCGCCGAAGTGCAGATCGCCCGCAACGGCCGCGAGGCGCTGCAGGCGCTCGACGACATGGCGGCGGGCAGCACCCGGCCGGCCGACCTCGTGCTGATGGACGTGATGATGCCCGAGATGGACGGCCTGACCGCCACCCGCGAAATCCGGCAGCGCGCGCAGTGGAAGTCGCTGCCGATCATCATGCTTACCGCCAAGGCCATGGCCGACGACCAGGAGCAGTGCCTCGCCGCCGGCGCCAACGACTACCTGGCGAAGCCCCTCGACGTGGACAAGCTGCTGTCGCTCACCCGGGTGTGGATGCCGCGATGACGGAGCAGCTGCCCGAAACACCGGTCGCCCGTATCGAGCTCGACCTGCTGCTCGAGGCGATCCATCGCCGCTACCACTACGATTTCCGCGGCTATTCCCGCGCCTCGCTCCGCCGTCGCGCCGACCTCGCGAGGCAGAAGTTCGGCTGTCGTTCGCTATCGGCCCTGCAGGACAAGATCCTGCACGAGGCGGAGCTGTTTCCCGCGCTTATCGACTGCATGACCGTGCAGGTGAGCGAGATGTTCCGCGATCCGCTCTACTTCCGGGCGCTGCGCGAGCAGGTGATCCCGCACCTGCGCACCTTCCCCTCGCTGAAGGTGTGGGTGGCCGGGTGCAGCCATGGCGAGGAGCTCTACTCGCTCGCCATCCTGTTCCGCGAGGAAGGGCTCGAGGCGCGCACCATGTTCTACGCCACCGAGATCAACCCGGCGGCGCTCGCGCGGGCAAAGGCGGGCATCTACGAGCTCGACCGCATCCCGCTCTTCACCGAGAACCACCAGCGCTCGGGCGGCCGTTCCTCGCTGTCGGAGTACTACACCGCCGGCTACGGCGCGGCGGTGTTCGACAAGTCGCTGCGCGAACGCACGGTGTTTGCCGAACACAGCCTTGCGTCCGACGAGGTCTTCTCGGAGGTTCATCTCATCTCGTGCCGCAACGTGCTGATCTATTTCGACACCGAGCTGCAGAACCGGGCCGTCGGGCTATTCAAGGATTCGCTGGCACGTGGCGGCTTCCTCGGCCTCGGCGCCAGCGAAAGCCTGCGGTTCATCGAGCACAGCAACGAGTTCGCGTCCTTCGACGAGAAGCAGCGCATCTATCGGCGCCAACCCATGCGCGCGACCAGTGGAGAGTTCGGCCGTGTCATCGCCTGATCCGGTGAAGTTCCTCATCGTCGACGACCTGCCCGAGAACATCCGCGCCCTTGAAGCGCTGCTCCGGCAGGACGGGCTGCAGATCGACAGCGCCACCTCCGGCAACGAGGCCCTGGAACTGCTGCTGCGCCACGACTACGCGCTGGCGCTGCTCGACGTGCAGATGCCTGACATGAACGGCTTCGAGCTCGCCGAGCTGATGCGCGGCACCGAGCGCACCCGTCACGTTCCCATCATCTTCCTCACCGCCGCCGCGGCCGACGAGGGCCGCCGCTTCCGCGGCTACGAGGCGGGAGCGGTTGACTACATCTTCAAGCCCGTCGACCCGCTGATCGTGCGCTCCAAGGCCAGGGTGTTCCACGAGATCGGCCGGCAGCAGCGCGAGCTCAACCGCCAGCGCGACGAACTGCACGCGACCTCGCTGAAGCTGGGTGAGGCGCTGCACCGGCTGCAGGCGCACTCGGACAATTCGCCCCTCGCCTTCGTCGAGTTCGACCCGGACCTCAGGATCGTCGGCTGGTCCAAGGGCGCGGAGCGCACCTTCGGCTGGCCGGCAAAGGAGATGGTCGGCCGGCGGCTCGAGGACCTCGGCTGGCTCCCGCCCGAAGAGACCGCCACCCTGGTGAGCGTGCTCACCGGATCGCTCGCCGACGAGTCGCACCGGCGCGGCATCGAGATGGTCCGCACCACCCGCAACGACGGCGCCATTCTCGATTGCGAGTGGTACGGCTCGGTGCTGCGCAACCTCCGGGGCGAGCCGATTTCGCTCAGCGTGCAGATCCTCGATGTCACCGAGCGCCGCCGCGCCGAGGAAACGCAGAAGCTGCTGATCGGCGAGCTCAACCACAGGGTGAAGAACACGCTCGCCTCCGTCCAGGCCATCGCCACCCAGACGCTCAAGCACACCAAAAATCCCGGCGAGTTCTCCGAAACCTTCTCGGGCCGCATCCAGTCGCTCGCGCGGGCCCACGGCATGCTGAGCAACACGACCTGGCAGGGCGCGCGGCTCGAGCAGCTGGTGCTCGACCAGCTGCGCCTCGGCACGCTCGACGAAACCCGCATCGCCATGTCCGGCCCGGATGTCGACCTCCCCCCGGCCTCGGCGCTGCGGCTGGCGCTGATCTTCCACGAGCTCAGCACCAATGCCAGCAAGTACGGCGCCATGAGCCGCCACTCCGGCCGCATTGACCTCAACTGGGACGTCGCGGGCGACCGGCTGAAGATCCGGTGGGAGGAAACCGGCGGCGCCGGCATCAAGGCCCCCCTCCGCCGCGGTTTCGGCACCACGCTCATCGAGCAGAGCATCCGCGCCGAAAGCGGCCAGGCGGTCGCCACCTACCGCAACGACGGCGTGACCTGGGACATGGACATGGCCCTGACTTCCGCCGAAGGGACGGAGCTGCAGCGCCGGATCGCTTCGGTGGCCCGCGCAACGGAGCCACCCCCGCCGCAGCCACAGCAGCGCCAGCCCCTCGCCGGCCGCAGCATCCTCGTGATCGAGGACGAGCCGCTGGTCGCGATCGAGCTGGTCTCCATGCTGGAAGAGGCCGGCGCGAGCGTCACCGGTCCGGTCGGATCGGTGGCAGAAGCGCTCGCCAGCGTCGCCAGGACCAGGTTCGACGCGGCCTTCCTCGACGGCAACCTGCATGGCCACCCGGTCCACGAGGTGGCAAGTGCCCTCACCAAGGCCGCCACGCCGTTTGTGTTCGTCACGGGCTATGGCCGCGAAAGCCTGCCCAACGCCTTCGGCCACATCGACATCGTCGGCAAGCCCTTCTCACCCGAGCAGGTCCTCGCCGCCGCGCAGAACCTCGTGGCCGACGCGGCCGACGTCACGGTACTGAACACGGCCCGGCGCCGGGGCTGACCGCCCCCGCGGCCTCAGCCTCGGGTCAACTCCGCGGCCTTGCCATCGCCCGCGGGAGCCGGCTTCACCATCTCCCAGACGGTGCCGAGTTTCACCGACCGGTTCGATTTCAGGATGATCAGGCTGGGAGGCAGCGTCGCGAGATAGGCCAGCGTCTCGCCGTAGGTCTCGAGCCCGATGACGTTTCCGTAACCCGCCGCCCGAACCTTGTTCGCGCTGCTGGCCGCGGGGCCGAAACCGACAACCTGGGTGGCGACCTCGCTGGCGCGACGCAGGAGCTTTCGATAGATGGAGCTCTTGTCGGTCCGGGTGTCCGATACTTCGCCCAGGACCAGCACCACCGGACCCGCCCCCAGGTTCGGAAGGTCGTCGATCAGCCGCTCGACCTGCCAGAGCGGCGCCTTGAAGGTGTCCACGACATAGGTGTGCCCGTCGGTGCCCACGCCGACATTCATGCGTAGCCGGAATGGGTTCACGTGCGCCAGGTCCGCCACCGCCCGGCCGAGATCGGCGTTCGAGGCGTGGACGGCCGTCAGCGCCGCAAGAATGGACGGCAGCATCAGCGTGCCGACAAACCTCGTCCTGACCCGATGGCGCGTAGTCCCTACCACCAGGTCGAATGACAGCCGCTCGGGCCAGCGCGCCGTCACGTTCTCGGCCCGTAACTCGGCGTCCGCGCCCACGCCGAACAATACCACCCGGCCGGGCGCACTGGCGGACATGGCGCGCACGCGAGGATCGTCAGCGTTCAGGCAGGCGATCCCGCCGGGCCGCAACGTCTCGACAAGTACCCGCTTCTCCCTCGCCACGCTGGCCAGGACGCGATCGGCCACGTGTGCTCCCCCTTCATCGGCAGCGGCCTCCTTGAAGCTCGAGAGATGATCGCTGCCGACGGCCGTCACGACCGCAATATCGTGCCGCATCACCCCCGCGACGCTCGCTATTGCCCCCGGATGATGTCCCGAAACTTCCTGCACCACGTAGTCGGTGGGTGCGCTCAGCTTGGCCAAACGCCTGAACACCGCCGAACGCATGTTGCGCTGGGTGGCGAAATTCGTGCTGCCCTGTTTGGCAAACAGGCGGCCAAGCAGGTGAACCGTGGTCGATTTCCCACAGCTCCCCGTCACCGCGACATAGGTTCCGCAGTTGCGGCGGTTGAGCCGTCCCTGAACCCCATGAACCTCCGTACGCACGGCGCGATACCAGGACAAGGCCGGCGGGAAATGCTTGGACAGCAGGTCCCTTACGCGTCTTCGCAACGTGGCGTCTTTCGCCTTGGCCAGCTTGTTCAGGGTCTTTCTCCTGCTCGGAACACTCACTCTCACCGCAGATGCGAGAGGTACAACTGCTCGTACGATTGCACCATCAACGATGTGCCCAGTTGCTCTTCGGCGAACTGCCGCGAGCGCTTCCCGGCTGCCGGCCCGGCCCATCCGGGTGCCGTCGCGAACATGTCCGCCAGCACGTCGGCGCCCCCACCCCGCTTCGCATCGAAGAAACGGACGCCGGTGCCGCCGGCTACCGCCAGCTCGCAATGGGGGCCGATGTCCGAAAGCACGCAGGGCAACCCCGAGGCCATCGCTTCGAGCACCGCATTGGGAAAGCCTTCTGCTGTCGATGCAGATGCGAACAGGTCCGCCATGCGCAGGTAGGGCCGCACATCGCTCGTCCGCCCCACCAGCCGGATGTTGTCGTGTCCCGCCGCCTCGGCAGCTATCCGCTTCGACAGCGGACCGTCGCCCACCAGCAGCAGGGTCACCCCCGATGCCAGCGCGGCCCGCACCAGCCGCAGCGGATTCTTGCGCTCGCTCAGATGGCCGGTGGCCACCACCACGGTCTCGTCGGTTGGTATCCCGTGGGCGAGCCGCAGGCTCCGCTTCTCCTCGGGCGAGGCCGGGTAGTAGTGAGCCAGGTCCACGGCGTTGCGAATGACTGTGGTGCGCGGAACGAACGGCGCCAGCGCCGCCATCACGGTTGCCGATACGGCGACCACCGATGACGCGCGTCGCAACCGTGCCAGGTGGATGGGGACGAGGCCATGGCCGGGCAGGCCGTAGGTCATCGGATAGTCCAGCCACGGCACGTTCCGCACCGTTGCCACATGCGGCACGCCGGACACCGCGCCGGCCAGCACGTCGCCGCGGAAACCGTGGCTGTGAATGAGATCGGGCTGCCGGCGCTCGAGTTCTCGCACCAGTGCGGCGAGGCCCTGGGTCGCACCCTGCCAACGCGACAGGCCCAGCGACACCAGCTCGATCCCGGCGGCCTGGAAATCGTTCCAGCGCGACTCGGCCGGCTCGGGTGAGAGGGTGATCACCACCGGCCGCCAGCGCCGGGCCGCGATTCCCCCCGCGATGTTCAGCAATTGCTGCGTCGGCCCGCTCCGCGCCACGGTGGAGGTCACGAACGCAACTCGACGGACAGGTTGGCTCATGAGCGACCTGCTGCTGCACCCGGCGCCGCGACCGAGCTGATGACGTGGCGGTGCTTGCCCGAAGGGCTGGGAGCAATCGAACCGGCGAGGACGAGGTCCACCTCACACTCCGGCCCCATGATCTCGTGCAATGCGCTCCGGATGCGGCCGGACGCCGCGGGCAAGCGGGCCTCGCCCTCCGCCAGCGAGCGCGGCTCGAGCCGGATCTGCAGCCCGCCGTCCTCATTCTGCACGATCTGGTATCGGACGACCCAGTCCAGTTCGTTCAGCACGAACCTGAACGCTCCGCCATGAATTTTTCCGTACCGCTTCGAGGTCACGTGGTCGGTGGTCCGCCCGTGCACCGTGGCCAGCCGCGGCCAGGTGCAACCGCACGCACACTGTCCTTCGAGGAACGAAGCTTCGTCCCCGATGCGATAGCGGATCAGCGGCATGGCGCGGTTGACCAGCGAGGTAACCAGCAACTCGCCCCGCTCACCGGGCTCGCAGGGCGAACCGTCGGGCCGGACGATCTCGATGACATGCGTCAGGGGTGAAATATGCAGACCCTCGTGGCTGGCGCACTCTGCGGCCATTTCCCCCGTTTCGCGGGAGCCATAGCGGTTGAAGACCGGGCTGGAGAAGGCCCGTTCGATATTCTTGCGCGCGTCCTCATACAAGGTGCCAGCGGTCGATACCACGCCGGCACACGGCGGCAGCCGCCGCCCCTCGCGGATAAGGTGGCGTGCAAACTCGTGCAGGCTCTCCGCATATCCGTAGATGTTGACGGGCCGCACCTGCCGGATGACCTGTTCGTACCGCACGAGATCCTCGGGGGACATCCGGTAGGCGTCGAGCCAGGTCTCGCGCTTGAGCGCCCTGAGCGCCGGTCGCCACCATCGCCCGGCGCTCCGATCGCGCTGCGAACCCCAGAGCACAATACGCGGCAGGCCCTGCTCGTAGCTCGACCAGCCGTCGAAGCAGGCTTTGGTTGCCCTCGACCACCGGCGGTGCGACGCATCCTGCAGGATGCGGGTCGGCTCCCCCGTCGAGCCGCCCGAACTGTTCCAGCGCGCATCGCGACTGGCCGGTGGCAGCGACTCGCCGAGTTGGCGGACGTCCTGCTTGGACAGCGGCGGCAGGTGCGAGAAGCGATCGAGGTCGATCCGCCCCCCCTCCCCCAGGACACCGCTCGCCCGCAGACGCTCGCCATAATACGGGACTTGCCGGCCGACGTGCTGCAGCAGCGAGCTGAGACTCCTACGCTGCAGCTCGGCCAGTTCGGTCCACGGCATCCGCGACGCCGAGCGGAGCGCTGCGAGCTCCGGCCCGAGCAGCGATTGATAAAGCTGAGCGAATACGGGGCGCATGGAGGCGGCGATCAAGGTTGTTGCACGGAGCCCAGCGCGGGCTCCCGCCTGTCGGAGCGTGTCCCGCCGCGTCGCGAGAGCAGCGCCGCACGGGCGGCCCGAAGCCTCGCATCGCCTAGCAGCGGCCCGTGCAGCTGCGCGGCCGCCACCTCGAGGCGGTTCGACGCATCGACGACCATGTACCCCTGCCTGCCCCGCAGCAGCAGGAACGTGGCGGCATTGATCATCGGCAGGTGGTTCATCGCCCGGTGTGCCGTTGCCAGGGCCGCCTCCCAATCAGGCACGCGTTGCCCTTCGATCGCTTCCCCCGTCGCCGGATCGACGGCGAGGAACAAGCGCTCTGGCCGCGGACCGCGCACGACGGAGGCGGCACGGCCGAGCACACCGGTCGCGGGATCGATGCGGGCCGCAGTCGCGAGCAGGTCACGCAACGGCGTGGCGGCGCTCCCGCCCCCCGTCGCGAGCGGCTTCAGCGCAAAGGCACAAAAGGGCTGCCGCGTCTGCCGGTCGCGCAGCATCGCGATGCTGAGGAACTCCAATCGCGCCGGTTCGCCGCCGGCGAGGAAATCTTCGGGAACTTCGGCAACAAGGTAGAAGCCCTCCCGCAGGATTGCCTCCACCGAGGCTCCGTCAAGCACCCTGCCGTCGAGTTCGAACGAAGTACCGTGCTTCACCAGAAGCCAGGGAGGCGAAGGCTCCGGGCCGAGCAAGGGCCGCACGATGGCGCAGCGTACCTCCGCGAGGAACTGCGCGATCGTCGTCTCGCCCCCGTCGCCTTGCGGCAGGAACGCACCGCGCCGGATGACGCCCACCACGGGCGGGCCGAAGCGGAGCCGGTCCATCAAGTGATGCAGCGCGTCCTTGCGATCGAGCATCTCGGCGTAGGAACCGTTGAAGGCCCCTGGCCGGCTGGCGTCGAAATCCGGCCAGTAGCTGCCGATGGGTGCGTCGGCATAAAGGTAGCGCTTGTCCCCGGTCATGCCCCGCAACAGCAGGCGCGCCCTGGCCAGGGAAAGCCGCTCTCCCCTTGACGCCACCCGGTCCTGCGCCAGGAAACGGCGAAGCACGTTGAGGCGATAATAGACCCGCGTAGGGGCCAGCAGGCGGCGCGCCCTCGTCACGAGCGCCTTCATGGCGTTGCGCTCTGCCCGGTGAGCTGCGGCGTCGATCCGGTCCGGATCTCCTGGAACTGCCGGCGGCTGATAATCCCGGCATTCAGCAGGTACTCGGCAAAGCGCCCCGATTCCAGCAGCGGGCGATGCGACTGGATCAGCTGCACGCCCGAATAGCTGTTGCCCTCGAGCAGCATGAAGCCCGACTGGAGGACCACCACGTCCCACCCGACATAGGCGAAGCCGGGGAAGCGGTCGACGAAATCGAGCAGCCAGCGCCTGAGCTCGGCCCAGTTGGGGATCAGCGTCCCCTGGATGCGCGCGCCGGTCTCCGGATGAGACTGGAAGGTGGCGGGCCTCGCGTCCTTGGTGAAATGCAGCGCCTCGCCCAGGGCACCGGTTTCCAGGTCCACCGCCGCGCACAACCCGCCCCGGTTGAAATTATCGGTCGGAGCCGACACCGCGCGGCCGATCCGCTGCACCGCAAAGGCGATCCACGGGCTCGACCTGCCATCGTTGACCGTCAGGATTCGGATGGTGTTGACCGAGTGCGGGTAGAGCGCCTCGGCGTAGGCTGCCTGCTGGATCGCCTCCTCCACCATGAAGGCCTGGCGCCCCAGCAGGAGCTCGATCTCGGTCGCGCTCATGGGGGCGCCATTCACCGTGAAGGCGCTCCCGCGCCGCTCGATGCGGAAGATCTTCTTGCCACCCCCGCCGTCGAAGCGCTTGGCCACGACAGGGCCGCCAAACCTCTCGAGTGCAGCCGAAAGCGGCACCCGGTCCACGACCTCGCCCCGCTCGCCGAGCATTTCGGTGGCGCCGTCCTCGCCGATCGTGGCCACGGTCCGCGGGCACCGGATCGCGCCGGCAACCGCCTCCTTGAACATCCACTTGTGGTCGAGGATCTTCCGATACGCTCCGTTGAGCCTGCGCGTGCGAAGCCGGGCAAAATCGCTGAGATAGGTCGGCAGTGGCCTGCGGTCGGCCCCCAGTTGATAGAGGTAGCGCTTGTCGCTGTGGAAGCCCCTGAGCAGGAAGGGCCATTTCCACGCCGCAAGCGGCAGTCCGTTGACCTCGATCTCCTTCACAAGAAATTGCCGCGCCTGCCTGAAATTGCTGTAGCGGCGCTTTAGAAACTGCTCCAACTGGACACCTGGATACCCAACCCGTGAGAACCCTAGCTTGAGCGTGAATGAAGGGTCCAGAGTGGACACAGCCGCTGCGTACGCAGTGTCCCCGAACAAACGAGCGCCGCAGCGATTTTCCGTGCTGATGGCGGTACATGGGCAACAGTCCCCCGCGCGCCTCGACGCGGCGCTCCACAGCCTCAGGCGGCAGACCGTTCCTGCCACGGAGATCGTGCTCGTCGCCGACGGACCATTGCCGGCCGCACTGCAGCAGATCATCGCCTTGGCCTGCCAGGAGCTCCCCATCGAGGTGGTGGCGCTGGGCGAAAACCGGGGCCTCGGCGCGGCGCTGGACGCGGGCCTCGCGGCATGCACCTGCCCGCTGGTCGCCCGCATGGATTCCGATGACATCGCACTGGATCACCGGTTCGAAACGCAGCTGTCGCAGCTGGAGGAGACTGGCGCGGACATCTGCGGCAGCGCCATCATCGTCGTGCAGGACGATGGCGCGATCGCCCCCACGCGCTGGATGCCGCTGACGCATGACGACATCGTCAGGGCCCTGTGGGCCAACCCGTTCGCCCACGGGTCCGTGATGTTCCGGCGCGACCGGGTGCTGCAAGCGGGCGGCTACAATCCGGATCTGCGACGCCAGCAGGACTACGACCTGTGGTTCCGCTGCGCCGAGGCCGGACTGCGCTTTGCCAACATCGCCGAGCCGCTGCTGGTCTATCGGGACCACTCGTCATCGGCCCCGCTGCCGGTTCGCCTCAGGCAGGCCTGGCGGCAAGCGCGTCTGGGAGCATCGAATGCCGGCCACCTGCGGCTCCCGTTGTGGAAGCAGGCCGCCTGCTACTACCCCTTGCTGAGGGCCCTGCTGCCGCTCACGCTGCGGCGTTTCCTGCGGCGACTGGAAGGCCGGCTCGACCCGCGACGCCACCGGCAGCCGTCCTGACCGGCAGGCCAAAGCGGCTGCCCGGCCCACCGGGCCCGGTATCGAAGTCACTCGATTTCGTTGGGAATGGCGCGCCCGAAGAGATTCGAACTCCTGACCCCCAGATTCGTAGTCTGGTGCTCTATCCAGCTGAGCTACGGGCGCCTGTCGGCCGGACGGCAGGTCCGGCGGAACGCGGTGTGCATACATGGGGCGCACCGGCATTGCAAGCGGTGAGACGACAGGTTTTTTGACGCACTCGTGACAGGTCAGGCCATCCTGATGGACGCGGGGAGCGTGATGTCGAAGCGGGTGCCCGCCGGTTGCGGCACATAGGCGAGCTTGCCCCCATGGGCTTCGGTGAGCTCGCGGGCAATGGCCAGCCCGAGGCCGGTGCCGCCGGCCCGGGCCGAGCCCTCGAAGGCGACGAACAGGTTTTCCCGCGCGCGCGGCGGCAGGCCCGGGCCGTTGTCGGCGACGGAGATGGTCAGCGCCTCGGGCGTTTCGGCAAAACCGACCTCGAGGGTGGGCGACACCCCGTTGGGATTGGCCTCGAAGGCCTCGCGCGCATTCTTCAGCAGGTTGACGAAGATGCGGGCAAACTGGTCGGGATCGGCGGAGATGCTCACCGCGTCGGGAATCTGGTTGACGAACCGGATGGTCGGATGGCCGACCAGCCCGGCATCGAAGGCGGCCTCGTCGATGAGGAGGTGCAGGTCGACCGGCACGGGGCGCGGCGGCGTCGCGCTCTGACGGCCATAGTCGAGCACCGACTGGGCGAAGCCGATGGCCTTGTCGATCGAGTGCACGAGGCGCGGAGCAAGGCGCTGCACCTTGGGATCCTCGAGATTGGCCACCTGGTCGGAGAGCAGCTGCGCCGAGGTCAGCGTGTTGCGCAGGTCATGGTTGATCTTGGCAACCGCGAGCCCGAGATCGGCGAGGTGGCGGCGCTGGCGCAGCATGGAGAAGATGTCGGCCTCCATGGCCGCGAGTTCCTGCTCCATGATGCCGATCTCGTCCTTGCGGTCGGTCGGCGCGACGATCAGCGCGGCGTTCTCGGGGGCCTGCCGATAGCCCACCATGTTGGCGGTCAGCCGCCGGATCGGCGCGATGAGGATGCGAGACACCAGCACGTAGAGCACCGCCGAGGTGATGATGGCGAGGATCAGCGACAGGAAGAACAGGTTGCGCGAATAGAGCAGCAGTTCCGCCTTGAGCGGCGCCTCGGGCATCAGCAGCTCGATGATGCGCTCCTGCTGGCCGGTTTCCTCGCCGACGATACGCAGGATGCGGTCGCCGCCGAACACCAGCGTATCGAGCGCCCCGATGATCTGCGTCGCCGGATCGCGGATCCGCATGTCGACCGTCACGGCCTCGCGCGGCGTTTCGGCATTCTCGAGCTCGATCAGCTGGCTCTGGCCTTCGCGCCTGTAGACGATGGCTCGGGCGCCGGCCGAGGTCAGCAGCCGGTCGGTCAGCATGCGCGGCAGGTTCTTGGCGTCGGGCACCGCATCGAGCACCCGGGCGGCGACGATGCCGACGCGGAGACGATCGTCCAGCCAGCTTGTGCGGTAACTCGCGGCCGAGGGCAGGTAGATCACCACTTCCACCGCAAGAATCACGACCACGATCGTCATGATGATCTTGACGGAAAGCCCGGAGAACGGGCCCGGCATCGCGCGGGATTGTGTGGCCATCTCGCTAAACAATAGCGGGCAAAACCGTTGCCTGCCAGCTACTTCGTACCCGGACCTAGCCCAGCAGGCGGCCGAGGGCGAGCAGCGCGCGGGTGACCGGCTCGTCGCCCCGCGGCGCGGCGCGGCCGAGGCGGTTCGCCAGCTCGGCGAGGCTCGGATAGGGTGCGGCGAAGCGGGCGAGTTGCGCGACCGTCAGCCTGGCGCTCAGGGCCAGCGAGAACAGCGCGGCCAGCTCGTTGGCGCCGTTGCCGACGATGCCGGCGCCGATCACCCTGCCCCCGGGCCCGACGATGACCTTGGCGAGCCCATAGGTCTCGCGCCGGGCGCGGGCGCCGTCATTGTCGGCGAAGCCGGCGCGCAGCACCTTGAAGCGCGTGCCGAATTTCGTCCGCGCCGAGCGCTCCGAAAACCCCACCTCGGCAATCTCAGGCGCCGTGCCGACGACGCGCGGCACCGGCTCGTCGCGGCGCGGCGGCAGCGCCAGCAGCGCGCCCTCGACGACGATCCGCGCCTGCACGAGGGCCGAGCCGACGGACGGATGGCCGCCCGCCGCATCGCCCGCCGCATAGATCCGCGGGTTGCTGGTGCGGAGCGCCGGGCTCAGTTCGAGCCGGGTGACGTCATCCTTGCGGCGGCGCACCCCGGCCAGGTCGAGGCCGAGCGTATCGAGGTCGGGCACGCGCTCCACGGCGACGAGGATGTGCGACACGTCGAGCATCGCCTCGCCCTCCGCGCCGCGCACGCCCACGCCGATGCCCATCGAGCGGGCGTGGATGGCGGTGACGGCGGTATCGGGACGGAGGTGCACGCCCTCCTCCTCGAGCCGCTTCAGCGCCACGGCGGCGAGCTCGGGGTCGATCTCGGGCAGCAGCGGACCGGATTCGAGCACCGTCACCTCGGTGCCGAGCCGCGCGTAGGACTGCGCGAGCTCGAGCCCGAGCGGGCCACCGCCAATGATCACGAGGTGCGTTAGCTTGCGGGTGTTGTCGAGAATGGTGTCGGTGGTGAAGTAGGGCACCGCGTCGAGCCCAGGGATCGCCGGCACGACCGGGCGCGAGCCGGTGGCGACGACGAAACGCCGCGCCTTCACCTCTGTCTCGCCGACGGTGAGAGTGCGCTTGTCGGTGAAGGCGGCCTCGCCCGTCAGGACCTGGACGCCGATCGCCTCGAAATGAGGCGTGGCGCGCGAGGGCGAGAGCGCCCCGATCACCGCATCGACATGGTCGTGCACGCGGCGGAAATTGACCTTGATGGCATCGGCGGTGATGCCGAAGCCCGCGCCGTTGCGCATGGCGTGGGCGTGGGCCGCGGCGGCACCGAGCGCCCGGGCGGGCACGGCGCCGGTGTGCAGCGCCTTGCCCCCCACCCGGCCCTTGTCCACCACCAGCACGGAAACGCCGAGCCCGCGCGCCGCCTCGGCGATCGCAAGGCCGGCCGGGCCGGCCCCGATGACGCAGAGGTCGGGTGTGAGCGTGTCGGCCAAAATCGCCTCGTGATGCCCTGTCGCCGCGGAGGTGGGAGGTCCGCCCCGCCTCATTACCATCCATAGGGCGCGAGGCAAGGGGCGAGGCCGCCGAGGCGACGGAGAATTCAGCACTTTTCCGCAGCGGCGGGAGGTCTCGCACGATGCATTTGCGCCGCACCCGCAGCGCGTTGACTAATGGGGCCCAATTCCCTATAAGCCCGCCAACTTGCCGGGGACGCCTCGCGGGCGCTCGTGCCGGCACGCACCTTGCGACACTGAAGAACAAGAGGAACCGCGCCTGCGGCGTGGTCTGAGCGTATGTCGAAACGTACTTTCCAGCCGAGCAAGCTCGTCCGCACGCGCCGCCATGGCTTCCGCGCCCGCATGGCGACCAAGAACGGTCGCGCCGTGCTGGCACGTCGCCGCGCGGTTGGCCGCAAGAAGCTGTCGGCCTGATCGGTCGGCCGGTGACGGCCACCAGCCTGAGGAGGTCGGTTTTGCGACGCCTCAAGAAGAGAGCAGAATTCGTGAGAGTCGCCCGGGGCAGCCGCGTCGGGCGCTCTGCGTTTTCGCTGCAGGCGAACGATCGTGACATCGAGGAGCCGGGCATCGGCTTCACCGTCACCAAGCAGACCGGCAATTCCCCCGAACGCAACCGCATCCGGCGCCGCCTGCGTGCTGCCGTGGAAGCTTGCGAAACCGGGTTCCAGCCCTCACATGACTACGTGCTCGTCGGCCGCCGCGAGGCGCTGACCACCAGTTTCAGCCGCCTCGTGCAAGAGCTCGGCGGCGCCATCCCTAAAGTCCACGCCCGAAAGAAGAACTGATGCAGTCTGAAAACAACCGCAACATGATCATCGCGATCGTGCTCAGCGTCGTGGTGCTGTTCGGCTGGCAGTTCTTCGTGGCACAGCCACAACTCGAGCAGGCGCAGCGTCGCGCCGAAATCCAGGCGCAGCAGCAGGCGCAGGATACGAGCCTCAACACGCCGGCCGCGACGGTAGACGGCACGGTCCCGGCGGGCACCACCCCGGCCGCCGTCACCGACAGCACGCAGGCCGGCACGTACCCGACCCGCGAAGCCGCCCTTGCGGCCACGCCGCGCGTCGCCATCGACACGGTGGCGCTGCAGGGCTCGATCAGCCTCACCGGCGGCCGCATCGACGACCTGCGGCTCAAGGAATACCGCGAGACGGTCGAGGCGAACTCCCCGATCATCACCCTGCTGAGCCCCTCGGGCGGGCCGGGCGGCTACTACATCGAAAGCGGCTGGGCGCCGGCCGGCGGCACCGCCGCGCTGCCCGACGGCAATACCGCCTGGACGCTCGAAAGCGCCAACCAGACGCTCACCACCGGCGATGCCGGCGCGGTGACGCTGCGCTGGGACAACGGCGCCGGCCTCATTTTCCGCCGCACCTTCACGGTGGACGACCACTACCTGTTCGGCGTCACCCAGTCGGTCGAGAACACCACGGCCGGCGATGTGGCGCTCTACCCCTACTCGCGCGTGGTTCGCCAGGGTACGCCGCATACCGCGAACTTCTTCATCCAGCACGAAGGCCCGCTTGGCGTGCTCGGCTCGAACAACCTCGTTTCCAAGAAGTACACCGACGTCCAGCATGACGGGGTGAACGACTGGACCTCGGCCACCGGCGGCTGGGTCGGCATCGGCGACAAGTACTGGGCCACGGCCATCATCGCGGAGCCGAACAGCCCCCTCAACGCCCGCTTCTCGGCCAGCAAGCAGGGCTCGATCGACGTCTACCAGACGAGCTTCGTCGAAAGCACCGCGGTAGTGGTGCCTGCCGGCGGCACGGCCGAGAACAAGTCCTACGTCTTCGCCGGCGCCAAGCAGACGCACGTCATCGACAGCTACGACAAGACCTACGGCTTCGACCGGCTGGAACTGCTGATCGACTGGGGCTGGCTGCACTTCATCACCCGCCCAATGTTCGAGCTGATCAACTTCCTGTACGGCATCCTGGGCAATTTCGGCCTCGCCATCCTCGCCGTCACGGTGCTGGTCAAGGCCGTCTTCTTCCCGCTCGCCAACCGCTCCTACGCCTCGATGGCGGCGATGCGGCGCGTGCAGCCGGAAATGAAGGCGATCCAGGAGCGCTTCAAGGAAGATCGCGTGCAGTAGCAGCAGGCGATGATGGAGCTCTACAAGAAAGAGAAGATCAACCCGCTCTCGGGCTGCTGGCCGGTGCTGATCCAGATCCCGGTGTTCTTCGCGCTCTACACCGTCATCTTCATCTCGCTCGAGATGCGGCACGCGCCGTTCTTCGGCTGGATCGTCGACCTCGCCGCGCCCGATCCGACCAACATCTTCACGCTGTTCGGCCTGATCCCGTGGAACCCGACCGCGCTGCCGCTGATCGGCGGCCTGCTCCACCTGGGCGTGTGGCCGATCATCATGGGTATCACCATGTGGGTGCAGATGAAGCTCAACCCGCCGCCGCCCGATCCGACGCAGGCGATGATCTTCAACTGGCTGCCGATCGTGTTCACCTTCATGCTCGGCACGTTCCCGGCCGGCCTCGTGATCTACTGGGCCTGGAACAACCTGCTCTCGGTCACCCAGCAGTATTTCATCATGAAGCGCCACGGCGCCGAGGTGAACCTCCTGGGCAACATCATGGCCAGCTTCAGGCGCAAGCCCGCCGACAAGGCCGTGGCCGACAAGCCCGCCGGCGGCAAGGCGAGCTAAGCGTGGCGGGGCTCGACGCCGTCTGCCTGGTCTCGAGCCCCCGTACCGGCGCCAACCACCTTTTGAGCCTCTGCGACAACCTCGCGGAGGCTCAAACCTTTCCGCACCTGTTCGACACGCTGGCCGAACGGCTGGCGCCCGAGGTGGCCATGAGCGCGGCCGGCAACGCAACGCGCATCGCCGGCAAGCGGGTGATGGCCTTCAAGCTCTGGCACGACATGCTGCCGCTCGAGGAGGCGATCAGCACCGTCGCCGACCGGCCGGGCGTCCGGCTGGTGCTGGTGATGCGCCGGCAGATCGACGCCTATCTCAGCTGGTGCAAGGCCATCGAACTGGGGACCTGGCAGGATGCCGACACCTCCTCGCTCAGGCTCCGCGGCTCGATCGGCGACTTCATCGCCTTCATGGAGGCGCAGGAGCGCTGGTTCGCGCACTGGCAGGCGTGGCTGACGCGGCGCTACCTGCCCGTTCCCATCCTCCGCTACGAGACCGACATCGACCAGCCGCCCGAATGGGCGCTGAAGCGCCTCGCCGCGGCGGCCGCACAGGTCGGCGTCACGTTGCGGGTGCCGGCCACGCTCCGGTCCACCGGGCTTACGAAGCAGGACCGGGTGAAAGCCGCCGCCGACAAGATGAGCAACTGGCCGGAATTCTCCCGCGAACTCACCGTCCGCGGGCTCGAGAAGCGGGCGTTCGGCTATCCGCTCTAGCACCGCGTCACCCTTCCCTTTCCTCCCGCCCTCGCCTAAACACCGCGCCATGACCGACGAGACGCCCAAATTCACCGAAGCCGAGCTCGAGGCCGGGCGCCTGCTGTTCGCGCGGCCCTTCACCTTCATCAAGGGCGCGGTGCGCATCGCCGACCTGCCTGAGCCGGACCGGCTCGAGGTCGCGTTCGCCGGCCGCTCCAATGTGGGCAAGTCGAGCCTCATCAACGCGCTGACCGGCACCACCGCCCTCGCCCGCACCTCGAACACCCCGGGGCGGACGCAGGAGCTCAACATCTTCGAGAGCCAGTCGGCGCCGCTTCGCATCGTCGACATGCCCGGCTACGGCTTCGCCAAGGCGCCCGAGGCGAAAGTGAAGCAGTGGACTAGGCTGATCCACCAATACCTCACCGGGCGCCCCAACCTCCGTCGCGTCTACGTGCTGATCGACGGCCGCCACGGTCCGAACGCCAATGACAAGTCGGTGATGAACGAACTCGACAAGGCGGCGGTCAGCTACCAGATCGTTGTCACCAAGGCCGACAAGCCGAGCCACAAGGAGCTCGAGGACGCGCTGCGCAAGACCCGCGAAGCCATCGCCAGGCGTCCCGCTGCGCACCCGGACCTGGTCGTCACCTCATCGGAGACGAAGTTCGGCATGGAGACGCTGCGGGCCGAGATCCAGCGCCTCCTGGAGCACTAGCGGGAAAGGAAGTTCCCCAGCCACACCGCCACGTCCTTGCTGTGCGAGGGGGTGGCGATCGACGCGACCGCCTTGTCCACCACATCGTCGGGCGCGCGGCCGCGGCGGAGTTCCGCCAGCGCCAGGGCGTAGTCGTCGTGGAATTCGGGATGCGGCTGCAGGCTCAGCGCCCGGCCGTTACGGTAGGCGAGCCCAGCGTTGGGGGTGAAGTCGGAGCCGAGGAACACCTCCGCCTCCGCGGGCGGAACGATTACCTGGTCCTGGTGCGAGCAGGCGATGGAGAGCGCCTCCAGCTCCGTGGCGAGGAAGTCCGGCCGCGCCTTCACGCCGTAGGTGTGCCGACCCAGTCCCCAGCCCTTTTCCGACTTGCGCACGTCGCCGCCCAGCGCATCCGCCATCACCTGGTGGCCGAAGCAGATGCCCAGCATCGGCGTCCGTGCCGCATAGGCGCCGCGGACGAAGGCCCGCAGCGGCGGCAGCCAGGGGTGGTCCTCGTACACCCCGGCCGGCGAGCCGGTGATGACGATCGCGTCGAGTTCGGCGGGATCGGGAAGTGCGGCCCCCTCATGGATCGGCACGGCCTCGTAGTCGAAGCCGAACCCGGCCTCGTCGAACATCCGCATGTACATCGGGAAATAGGAGCCGAAGGTCGGCCGCAGCGGCACCGGCACCTCGCCGGGCTGGATGATGGTGAGCTTCATGACGGCCAAGATTTGGCGTGCTTCGCACCAGGGTGCAAGCCGCCCCCCGCGCTTGGCTGATCTGCGGCCTCCGTACCCTCGAAAGAAAAACCCCCAGCCTTGCGGCCGGGGGCATACCGATTTGGAGGTCGGTAACTCGTCAGGCGTCCGAGGGCTGGAACTGCAGCGCGGCGCCGTTCATGCAGTAGCGCAAGCCCGTCGGCTGGGGCCCGTCGGTGAACACGTGGCCGAGGTGCCCGCCGCAATTGGCGCAGTGCACCTCGGTGCGCGGGTAGCCCAGCAGATGGTCGGTGGATTCGCCCACGGCGCCGGCGATCGGCTCGTAGAAGCTCGGCCAGCCCGTGCCGCTCTCGTACTTGGTCCTGGAATCGAACAGCGGAACTTCGCAGCCGGCGCAGTTGAAGGTGCCGACCCGGTGCTCGTAGAGCAGCTCGGAGGTGCCGGGGCGCTCCGTATATTCGTGGCGCAGCACCTGGTAGGTGAGCGGCTTCAGCTTCTTCTTCCACTCCGCATCGGTGAGCTGGAAGGGGAAGTTGCCGGATGCGGCGGCGCCCTCGCCCTCGGCGGCAACGGTCGCGTCCATCGGCCGCCACATGAAGCCGAAGGCGCCCAGCGCGGCAACGGCGGTACCGCCCAGAAGGACCGAACGGCGATCGAATCTCATGGCTGCAAAGCCTTTCGTGCTTGTCGAACATCCTAACCGGCCGGAGCCGGCGCCTGCACCTCAAAAGCTCGTGTCCCGCGAGGCTTCCCGCGGGACACGAAAGCTTGCAGCAGCTAGTTCGCGCCGGGGCGCGAAAAGGTTACCCCGCCTTACGACTTGGGCAGCAGCACCTTGTCGATGACGTGGATCACGCCGTTCGACTGGATCACGTCGGCGATGGTCACGGTGGCGACGCCGCCGTTCTCGTCGGTAAAGGTCACCTTGTCGCCCTCGGCCTTGGCGATCAGCTTGCAGCCGCCGACAGTGTCGACCACGTGCTCGCCGCCGTCATCGGCCACCATCTTGGCCACATCGGCCGCCAGGGCCTTGGCCGGAATGACGTGGCAGGTCAGGATCGTGGTGAGCTGATCCTTGTTCTCGGGCTTGAGCAGCGTGTCGACGGTGCCGGCCGGCAGGGCATCGAACGCGGCATTGACCGGGGCCAGCACGGTGAACGGGCCAGGGCCCTTCAGCGTCTCGACCAGGCCGGCGGCCTGCACGGCGGCCACCAGCGTCGTGTGGTCGGCCGAGTTCACGGCGTTGTCGATGATGTCCTTGTCCTCGTACATGGCCTGCCCGCCGACCATCGGGTTTTCGGCATAGGCAGCGGTGCCGGCCAGGGCCGAGACCGAGAGCAGGGCGGAAACGGCGATCACGCGTAGGGTGGAGAGCTTCATCAGTCTGTTCC
>JAEYTN010000024.1 GCA_023433985.1 Pseudomonadota bacterium
CTCCTCGCCGAAGCCGTCGACCAGCTCGCGGCCCGTGGCATCGAGATCGACGTCTACCAGAGCGCCAACATGCAAGGCGCCGAAGCCGAAGCCGAAGCCCTCATCGCCAAATGGCGCCCGAGGATCCGCGGCCTCTAGGCGACCCTACGGCTGCCCCTTCCCCCGCTACGCGGTGAAGGCGCAAGCAGAGCTCAGCGGTTCTACGGTGGCAACGCCAGCGTCGCGCTGCTCCTCCACCGCGCGAGCGGGGGAGGGGGACCATGCGAAGCATGGTGGAGGGGGCGTCCGACCTCCGCCCCTACTTCTCCAGCCGTGTCAGCAGGCTTGACGTGTCCCACCGGCTCCCGCCCAGCGCTTCCACGTCAGCGTAGAACTGGTCCACCAGCGCTGTCAGCGGCAGCCGCGCCCCGTTTTCCCGCGCCTCGTCGAGCGCAATCCCGAGGTCCTTGCGCATCCACTCCACCGCGAAACCGAAGTCGAACTTCCCCGCATTCATCGTCTTGTAGCGGTTCTCCATCTGCCAGCTCTGCGCCGCGCCCTTGGAGATCACGTCGATCACCGCCTCGACATCCATCCCGGCCCGCTTGCCGAAATGGATCGCCTCGGCCAGCCCCTGCACCACCCCGGCGATGCAGATCTGGTTCATCATCTTCGCCAGTTGCCCGGATCCCGCCGGCCCCAGCAGCCGGCACGCCTTGGCGAAGCTCATGATCACCGGCTGCGCCCTGTCAAACGGTCCCTGCTCGCCACCCACCATCACGGTAAGCTGCCCGTTCTCGGCGCCCGCCTGGCCGCCCGAAACCGGGGCATCGAGGAAATCGAAACCGCGTTCCTTCGCCGCCGCGCTCAAATCCCGCGCCACCTCGGCCGACGCCGTCGTGTGGTCGACGAAGATCGTTCCCTTGCCCATCGCGGCGAAGGCGCCATCGTCGCCCAGCGTGACCGAGCGCAGGTCATTGTCGTTGCCGACGCAGGCGAAGACGATCTCCTGCCCCCGCGCCGCCTCCGCCGGCGTCGCGGCAGCCTTGCCGCCGAACTCGTCGGCCCACTTCTGGGCCTTGGCCGTCGTGCGGTTGTAGACCGTCACCTCATGGCCCTTCTGGCTCAGGTGCCGTGCCATCGGATAGCCCATCACTCCAAGCCCAAGGAACGCTACCTTCGCCATCAGATCGTTTCTCCCATCTCACTCAGTTTGGTCGTCAGGTCGGCACGTTGCGCCGCCGGCAGCGACACCAGCGGCGGCACCAGCCGGTTCCACGCGTCGTCGCCGTCCTTTGCCGCCAGCATCGCCTTGATCGTCGGCAGTTGCGCGCCATAGGCGAGCGTCAGCGCCCGCCAGGCCTCGAGCCGCCCCTGCGCCGCCGCCACCTCGTCGGCCCGCGCCGGATCGTTCCACCCGTCATAGACTTCCCGCAGGTCCCCTGCCCTGAGGTTTGAGAGCGCCGTGATGCATCCCGCCGCGCCCGCCGGCAGCATCTGCAACAGCAGCGGATCGGAACCGATCATCACCGCGAAATCCGGGTCGAGCCCGACATAGCCCTGCGCACTTTCGAGCTTGCCCGAGCTGTCCTTGATCCCGGCTACGACACCGGGAAAAGCCGCGATCAGCCGCGCCACCAGGTCCACGCTCAGCGGCACCGCCGACATCTGCGGAAAATTGTAGAGCACCACCCGCAGACGGTCGTCGCCCACCGCATCGATGATCCGCGCATAGGCCGCGAAGAGCCCATCGTCCGAGACGTTCGTGTAGTAGAACGGCGGCAGCATCACCACGCGCGTCACCCCAAGGCTCAGCGCGTGCCGCGTGAGTTCCGCTGTCTCGTCGAGCGCCGCCACGCCCACACCGGGAGCCAACCGGTCGGCTGCAAGCCCGGCCTTCAGCAGCCCCTCGAGCAGCAGCTTCCGTTCGACCGACGTGAACGAGTTGGCCTCGCCCGTGGTCCCCAGCACTGCGACACCATCGCACCCCGCCGCCAGCAGCCTCTGCGCGTGCGCCGCGAGCTTTGCCGCGTCGGGGTTGAATGCCGTATCGAGGGGCGTCGCCGCCGCCGACCAGACGCCGCTGATCGCAAATCCCATCAGTCCTCACCCTCCGGCGGATAGCGGTGCTCTCCTCCCCGCCAGTCCGAAACCGTGTAGCAGCCGTCTCCCCCCGGCCGTATGTTTCCCGCCGCAATCGGCGCCTTGCCGTGCCCGCCTGGGATATCCAGCACGTAAGTCGGCTGCGCCAGGCCGGAGATACGCCCCCGCAACCCCGCGACCAACCTCTGCCCCTCCTCGATCCCCACCCGGAAATGCGAAGTGCCAGGCGCCAGGTCCGGATGGTGCAGGTAGTATGGCCGCACCCGGCATTCGACGAAACCGCGCATCAGCGCCGCCAGCGTCTCCGGGTCGTCGTTGACGCCGCGCAGCAGCACCGACTGGCTCAGCATCACGATGCCTGCATCCACCAGCCGCGAAATTGCCGCCCGCGCCGTTTCCGTCAGTTCCCGCGGGTGGTTGGCGTGCACCGCGAGGTAAGTCGCCTTGCCCGAAGCCTTGAGCGCGGCCACCAGCTTCTCATCCACCCGCTCGGGCTCCACCACCGGCACCCGGGTATGGAACCGCACCACCTTCACGTGCTCGATGTCGGCCAGCCGCGCCATCATCTCACCAAGCCGCCGCGCCGACAGCACCAGCGGATCGCCGCCGGTCAGGATCACCTCCCAGATCTCGGCATGCTCTCGGATGTAGCCGATGGCCGCGTCCATGGCCTCCGGCGCCAGTGTCCCCAGCCCCTCGGGCCCCACCATCTCGCGCCGGAAACAGAACCGGCAATAGACCGGGCACACGTGCACGGCCTTCAGCAGCACCCGGTCCGGATACCGGTGCACGATGCCCTCGACGGGCGAATGCGTCAGGTCCCCGATCGGGTCCGCCCGCTCCTCCGGCGTCACCGTCAGCTCGGCGAAGTCCGGCACGAACTGCCGCGCAATCGGGTCGTTCGGGTAGTCGCGGTCGATCAACCCCGCCACCGCCGGGGTGATCGCGACGGCATAGCGCTCGGCCACCCGCTGCAGCTCCGGCAGCCGCGCCGCGGGCGCCAGTCCTGCTTCCACCAGCTCTGACGGTGTGCGGATCGCCCGATCGTGTTTCATCGCTCGCCTCCCGCCACCGGCACCCAGAGCACGTCCTCGATCCGTGGCGCTCCGGTTGCCAGCATCACCAGCCGGTCGAACCCGAGCGCCACCCCGGAGGTTGCAGGCATCAACGCCAGCGCGGCAAGTAGCTCTTCGTCGATGGGGTACCGCTCGCCATAGAGCCGCGCCTTTTCCGCCATCTCCATCTCGAACCGCCGCCGCTGCTCCACCGGATCAGTCAACTCCCCGAACCCGTTGGCCAGCTCCACACCCGAGGCATAAAGCTCGAACCGCTCCGACACCCGTCGGTCGTCCGCCGTCCGCCGCGCCAGTGCCGCTTCGGCCGCCGGATAGCGGTCGAGCACCGTGATCCGCCCCTGCCCCAGCCTCGGCTCCACGTTCTCCACCAGCGCCCGGCTGAACAGGTAGCTCCAGGTGTACTCGCTCGGCACCTCAAGCCCTGCGGCCCGCATCTCAGCCGCCAGCACGTCGGCGTCAGTCTCCCCGTCGGCATCCATCGTCGCCAGCAGGTCGATCCCCGCATGCTGCCGGAACGCCTCGACCACCCCGATCCGCTCG
Source organism: Pseudomonadota bacterium (assembly GCA_023433985.1). Lineage (GTDB taxonomy): Bacteria > Pseudomonadota > Alphaproteobacteria > Rhizobiales > Devosiaceae > Devosia_A. The sequence continues at coordinate 3,699 of JAEYTN010000024.1, forward strand.
GGCTCGGCGAAAGGGTCGCACTCCCGCCCGCGGAACCGCAGCACCCCCGCCCCGGTCGCCTCCGCCGCCAGCCGGCAAAGCGCCACGCAGTCGGCGATCACTGCGTCATATTCCTCCCCGACCCGGTAGCATTCGGCCATCGTGAATTCCGGATGGTGCAGCGCCGTCCGCTCCCGGTTCCGCCACACATGCCCCAGCGAGGCGATCCGCTTCTCCCCCGCGGCCAGCAGCTTCTTCATCGAAAACTCCGGCGAGGTGTGGAGATACATCGTCTCTCCCGCTCCATCGTTCCCGATCATCGTCGTGGCAAAGGCATGCAGGTGCGTCTCGTTGCCGGGGCTTCGCTGCAGCCCGGGCGGATCGACCATCACGAAGTCATGCCCGGCGAAATAGCCCCTCACTCCCAGCTCGATCCGGTTGCGCCCCAGGAGGATCGGCCGCCGGTCCGCATGCTTTTGCGGGCTCCACCACGGCGATGCAGATGCGTTGGTCAATGCGCGAGGACTTTCGGGCAACGGGACTGGCAGTTTTCGGCAAAATGGGGTATCGGGCCGCACCCGAACACTAAGTCAGCGCGTCCGCCGGCCACTTGTTGCCGCTCTCTAGGCCGCCGCCAACCGTTGAACAAGGAAGAAATATGGTCAAGGTCATCGCGTCTTCGCTGCGCAAAGGCAATGTCGTCGAGCACGACGACGGCAAGCTCTACATCGTCCTCGTCGCCGAAAACATCCATCCCGGCAAAGGCAACTCGGTGACCAAGGTCGACATGCGCCGCATCTCCGATGGCGTGAAGGTCGCAGCCAGCTGGCGCACCGTCGAGATGGTGGAAAAGGCGGACGTCGACGAGCGCGCCTACAACTTCCTCTACCACGATGCCGAGGGCTACCACTTCATGGAGCCCACCACCTTCGAGCAGGTCACCGTATCCGAGGACGTCGTCGGCGACGCGGCGGCCTACCTCGTCGATGGCATGGAAGTGTTCATCAAGACCTTCGAGGGCGCATCGCTCTCCATCGAGCTGCCGCAGCGCGTCACCCTCGAAATCGTCGAGACCGAGCCCGTCATCAAGAACCAGACCGCCTCGTCCTCGTTCAAGCCGGCCACGCTCAACAACGGCGTCAAGACCATGGTCCCGCCCCATATCGGTGTCGGCACCCGCGTCGTCGTGATGACCGAAGACGGCTCCTACGTCGAGCGTGCCAAGGACTGATCAGCCGGCCGGCTGGGCAGCCGACGCGAGCACCTCGTCGATGAGCTGCAGCCGTTCGGCGAAATAGGCGTCGTGCGCGTCGAGGCCTTGCGCATGGAGGACGTCCAGCGCTGCCTGGATTGTCTCGCGCCCCTTGCGGATCGCCTCGATGTCCCCGATCCGGTATCCTGCCTGCGCCAGCACCCAGCCCGCGCTGTTGGCGGTCGTCGCCCACGCGAGCGGATCGGCCTCGACGGTGAACACGCTGGTCGCGGCGTTGTAGGCATCGAGCGCCTGCTGGAAGGTCTCGATGCCCGCCTCCTCCCGCATCCCCAGATCCGAAAGCGCGTTGCCGAGTTTGCGCTGCAGCTCGGCCCACCGGCCCGCGCCGTTCTGCGGTACGAACTCGAGCAACGCATTGCGGTAGGCCGTCACAGCACCGCTGAGGTTCTCGGTGCCGCTTTCGCTTTGGCCCAGATTGGTGAGGATGTCGCCGAGAGTCTCTTGCGTCATCGCCCAGTCCAGCGGCACCAGCTCGCGCGTACGGACCTCCAGCGCGAGTTCGAGTGCTGCCCGCGCCTCTTCGTAGATCGTGCGGTTCCTATCGAAAGAACCGATCACGTTCAGCGTCGCGCCGATATTGTTCTGCGCCTGCGCCCAATCGAGCGGCGACTGCTCGCGCCTCAGCGTTTGCGTCACGCTGCGATAGGTCTCGATGCCGGCCCATAGCCTTTGGGGATCGGAGGTCAGGCGGCCGATATGCGTCTGTGCATTGCCCAGATTTGTCGTCGCGGTCACCCAATCGATCAGCGCCCGCTCCGGCGTGAACTCCTCGAGCGCGAGGCCATACGCGGTCATCGCGCGCTCGAATCGGTCGATGTTGGCTTCCATCTCGCCTAGCCGCATCTGCGCGGCACCGATATTGCCTTGCACCTGCGCCCATTGCAGCGGCACGCGTTCGCGCGACACAACTCGGAGCGCATTTTCGAACGTCACAACGGCGGCCTCGAGCATCTGGGCGTCGCCTTCCCGGATGCCGAGCGTCAGCTGGGTTGCGCCCAGATTGTTCTGGGACACCGCCCAGTCGATGGGATATTGCTCCGGCGACAGTACGCCCAGCACCGCGCGAAAAGCCTCGATCGCCGCGTGATGGTTGTCGCTCCCGCTCTCGCGCATCGCAAGGTTGCGCAGCGATACCCCGAGATTGTTCTGCGCCAGTGTCCACTCGAGCAGGTCGTCGGCAGGGGACAACACCTCCAGCGCCGCGCGATAGGCATCGATGGTCGCGCGCAGCATATCGGATCCGGTCTCGCGCCCCGATCGTATGGAGAGCGCGGTGGCGAGCCGCG
>JAEYTN010000110.1 GCA_023433985.1 Pseudomonadota bacterium
TCGGGCTCGCGGTGCCCGACGACGTCCAGGTCGCGGGGTTCAACGGCCTCGAATTCGGCCGCTATACCACCCCCGAGCTGACCACCGTCGCGGCACCGGCTTTCCGCCTCGGCGAGGCGGCGGCGAACGCCATGTTCCACCGCCTCGATACCGGTAGCTTCCCGTTCCGGGAAATGGTGGTGCCGGTGGAGGTGGTGACCCGCGGCTCGACGCGGCTGGCCCCCTGAGGGCGAAAATGCGGACTCAGCGCCGGGCGAGGTTGCCGCGCCGGATCGCGCAACGTATTACCGCGCTGCTCGCAGCTTTCCGCGCCCTGGATCGTTGCGAGCAGACAGCAGGTGAGGACAGATGCTGGAGTGGTTCCGGGCCCTGATGCCCAAGGAAGAGAAGTTCTTCGTGCTCTATGCCCGGCACGCGGAACTGGTCGTCCAGGCGGCTGCAGAACTCGAGCAGATGCTGGGCGAGGGCGCCGACGCCGCGCGGCACGGCAATCGCATCATCGAGATCGAGCACCAGGCCGACGACATCACCCGCGAGGTGATGCAGGCGGTGCGCAAGAGCTTCATCACGCCGTTCGACCGCAGCGACGTCACCGGGCTGATCCAGTCGATGGACGATGCCGTCGACAAGATGCAGCGGGTGGTGAAGACGGTGCAGCTCTACGAGCTGACCAGCTTCGAGCCCGGCATGCGGGCGATGGCGAGTGCGGCGGTGAAGGCCGCCAAGATGATGGCCGAGACGGTGGACCTGCTGCCGCGGATCAACGCCAATGCCTCGCGCATCGCGACGCTGACCGAAGCGATCGTGAAGCTGGAGGCCGAGGCGGACGACCTCCATGACGCCGGCCTGAAGAAGCTCTACCGCGAATACGGCAAGTCGGAACCGGTGCGGTTCTTCATCGGGCGGGCGCTCTATATCGACCTCGAAGGCGTGGTGGACAGCATCGAGGACGTCGCCAACGAGATCACCAGCATCACCATCGAGAACGTCTAGCCGATGGAGACGATGGTCGCCTTTCCGGTCGTCGTCGGGCTCATCGCGGTAGCCTTGCTGTTCGACTTTCTCAACGGGCTGCACGACGCCGCCAACTCCATCGCCACCATCGTATCGACCCGGGTGCTGAGGCCCCAATTCGCGGTGCTGTGGGCGGCGTTCTTCAACTTCATCGCCTTCTTCTTTTTCGGCCTGCATGTGGCCGAGACGGTGGGCACCGGCATCGTGGCGGCCAATGTCGTCGATCCGGCGGTGATCTTCGCGGCGCTCCTCGGGGCGATCGGGTGGAACGTCATCACGTGGCTCCTGGGCATTCCCTCGAGCAGCTCGCACGCGCTGATCGGCGGCCTCGTCGGGGCCGGCCTCGCGAAGGCCGGCTTCGAGGCGGTGGTGTTCGAGGGGCTGCTGAAGACGGTGGGGGCGATCTTCCTGTCGCCGGCCGTCGGCTTCGTGCTGGCGCTGCTGCTGGTGCTGGCCGTCGCCTGGCTGTTCGTGCGGGCGACCCCGTTCCGGGTCGACAAGACCTTTCGTGCGCTGCAATTCGTCTCGGCGTCGCTCTACTCGCTCGGCCATGGCGGCAACGATGCACAGAAGACGATGGGGATCATCGCCGTGCTGCTCTACTCGCAGGGGATGCTGGAGGGTGGCTTCCACGTGCCGTTCTGGGTGGTGATCTCGTGCCAGCTTGCGATGGCGATGGGCACGCTGATGGGCGGGTGGCGCATCGTGCACACGATGGGCTCAAAGATCACCCGGCTGACTCCGATGCAGGGCTTTTGCGCCGAAACCGGCGGGGCGATTACCCTGTTCGGCGCCACCTGGCTTGGAATACCGGTGTCGACGACCCATACTATAACCGGCGCCATCGTCGGCGTCGGCGCGGCGCGCCGGGTCTCGGCCGTGCGCTGGGGTATTGCGGGCAACATCGTCATCGCCTGGTTCGTGACGCTGCCGGCAGCAGCCGCAATGTCGGCGCTGACCTACATCGTGGTGAGTTGGCTCACCTGACGCCATCGCCACGCCCCCGCCGTTGAATGAACGGTTGCGCCTTCGGAACATTGGTGCCTCAATGACACAGGGGCGCATCGACTGGAGCCTGCCTTGGACCCCGTGGTCGCTATCCTCAACATTGCCGGTGCGGTGGCCCTGCTGCTATGGGGCACGCACATGGTGCAGACCGGCATGCAGCGGGCCTTCGGCCCGCGGCTGACGGCGGTGCTGTCGCGGACGCTGAGCAACCGGGTTCGCGCCTTTTCGCCGGCATCGGGGTGACTGCGCTGCTGCAGTCGAGCACCGCGACGGGCCTCATGGCGACGAACTTCGCGGCCGGCGGCCTGGTGGCGCTGGTGCCGGCGATGGCGATCATGCTGGGCGCCAATGTCGGCACGGCGCTGATCGTCACGGTGCTGTCGTTCAACGTGGCGATGCTTTCGCCGCCGCTGATCCTCATCGGTGTGCTGCTGTTCCGGCGCGATACGTCGGCGATGCTGCACGACCTCGGCCGGGTGTTCATCGGGCTGGGGCTGATGATCCTGGCGCTGCACCAGATGCTGGTGGTGCTGGAGCCGTTCGAACATTCGGCCGAGCTCGGGACCATGCTCGGGCTGATCGGCTCGGTGCCGGCGCTCGCCATCCTGCTCGGCGCGCTGGGCGCGTGGCTCGCGCATTCGAGCGTGGCGGTGGTGCTGCTGGTGATGTCGCTGGCGGCGAGCCGGGTGATCGGCCTCGAAGCGGCCCTGATGCTGGTGATCGGCGCCAACCTGGGCACCGCGCTCAATCCGCTGATCGCGGCGACCGGAAACGATCCGACAGCGCGCCGGCTGCCGCTCGCCAACCTCGGCAACCGCCTGGTGGGCGTGGCGCTTGCCTGGGCGCTGATGGGGCCGATCCTCGATGGCTTCGCGGCGCTGGGGCTCCGTGGCGCGGCGGAGGTGGCCGGATTCCACCTCGCCTTCAACCTGGTGCTGGCGCTGTTGACGCTGCCCTTCCTGACGCCGCTGGCGCGGCTGCTGGAGCGGGCGATCCCCGACCGCGTGGACATGACCGATCCGGGGCAGCCGCTCTATCTCGACCGCGCGGCGCAGGAGATGCCGATCGTCGCCATCGGCGGGGCGGCGCGCGAGGCGCTGCGGCTGGCCGATGCGCTCGAGGCGATGCTGGCCGGGGCGCGCGAGGCGCTCTCCCGCGGCGACCGCCGGCTGATCGCCGAGACGCGGGCCCGCGACGACGTGCTCGACAGCCTCAACACGGCGATCAAGCGCTACCTCAGCGAGTTCGACCCCGAGGAACTGAGCGAGAGCGACCAGCGCCGGCTGCAGCAGATCCTGATTTTCGCGATGAACATGGAACAAGCGGGCGACGTGATCGACCGCAACCTGCTGCCGCACGCCACAAAGCGGCTGAAGCGCGGGCTGCTGCCCGATGCCGACAACCAGGCCGAACTGCTCGAGCTGATGGATCGGCTGATCGCCAACACCCGCACCGCAGCGTCGCTGTTCGTGACTGAGGACGCCCGGACGGCGCGGGCGCTCGCCGAGGAGAAGCTGGCTTTCCGGCGGGCCGAGGCGCAGGCCACGACGACGCATTTCGCACTGATGCGCGACGGCGTTGGGGCCGCGTCGCAATCGAGCGCGCTGCACCTCGACCTGGTCCGCGACATGAAGCTGGTGAACTCCCACATCGTCGCGGCAGCGGCCTATCCGGTGCTCGACCGGGCGGGCGAGTTGCTGCCCACGCGGCTGGCTTCACCGGCCGAATAGGAAAGCGAAAAGGATCGGGGCATGGGTCTCGCAGGGAGGGAAATCCTGGTGCTGGTCGGCGGCGGCATCGCTGCCTACAAGGCGGCCGAGCTGACGCGGCGGCTGCAGGATGCGGGCGGCCGGGTTCGTGTGGCGATGACGGCAGCGGCGCAGCAGTTCATCACGCCGCTGACGCTGGCGGCGCTCTCCGGCCGGCCGGTGGCGACCGACCTGTTCGAGGCCGAGAGCGGCGGCGCGGGGCATATCCGGCTGGCGCGGGAGGCGGATGCGGTCATCGTCGCGCCGGCGACGGCGGACCTGATCGGCAAGCGCGCCAACGGGCTGGCCGACGACCTCGTCTCGGCGATCCTGCTCGCCACCGACCGGCCGGTGCTGCTGGCGCCGGCGATGAACCCCAGCATGTGGACCAACCCGTCGGTGCGCCGCAATGTCGAGCGGCTGATCGAGGATGGGCTGCGGCTGGTGGGTCCCGACAGCGGCAGCATGGCGGAGCGGGGCGAGTCCGGTGTCGGCCGGATGGCGGAGCCGATGGCGATCGTCGAGGCGGTGACGCAGCTGCTGGCGCCCGCTGCCGGGCCGCTGCGGGGCAAGCGCCTGCTGGTGACCTCGGGGCCGACGCGCGAGCCGATCGACCCGATCCGCTTCATCACCAACCGCTCCTCGGGCAAGCAGGGCCACGCCATCGCGGCGAGCCTCGCGGCACTCGGGGCCGAAGTGCACCTGGTATCGGGGCCGGTGGAGATCGCCGATCCGGCCGGCGTGATCGTGCACCGGGTGGAGAGTGCGCTGGAGATGGAAGCGACCGTCCGGTCGCTGCTGCCGGTCGATGGCGCGATCTTCGCAGCGGCGGTGGGGGACTGGCGGGTCGAGCAGGTCGCAACGGGCAAGCTCAAGAAGCAGGGCGCGCCGCCAACGCTGGCGCTGGTCGAGAACCCCGACATCCTGGCGGGAGTCGGCAACGGCACGCCGCGGCCGCGGCTGGTGGTCGGCTTTGCAGCGGAGACGGACGACGTGCTTGCCAATGCCCAGGGCAAGCTTATGCGCAAGGGGGCCGATTTCATCGTCGCCAACGATGTGCGGGCGTTCGGCATGGGCGGCAGCCGCAACCAGGTGACGATCGTCTCGCGCGAGGGGGCGGACACCTGGCCGCCGCTCGACAAGGCGGAAGTCGCCGACAGCCTTGCCCGCTTCGTTGCGGAGCAGCTGCGGGACTGACGCCGGCTAGTGCTGGTGTCCGTCGTAGAAGTCGGCCTCGCCGGCGCGCCAGTAGCCGGCGGCCTTGATCAGCTCGGGGTCGTGGCCGCGTTCGGCGATGAAGTGCTGGCGCACCGCATCCGACAGGCCGTGCTCGCTGGCGATAAAGACGTAGCCGGTGCCGGTGGGCAGCGTCGCGGCGCGCACCGTTTCGAGCAGCGAAGCGCCGGTGGTGCGTTCGACCCAGGTGAGGTCGAGCGTGGCGGCGGGGTGGAACTGCTGCCGCTCGTCGGCGTCGGCGATCTCGACGAAGGCGAGGACGCGGGCCGTGGCCGGCAGTTCCTCGATGCGGCGGCCGATGGCGGGGAGCGCGGTCTCGTCGCCGACAAGGACGTAGTAGTCGAAGCCGTCGCGGACGACGAAGGAGCCACGCGGACCGCCGACGCCGAGCGTGTCGCCGGGCTTTGCGGTCTCGGCCCAGGTCGAAGCGACGCCACCTTCGTGGAGGACGAAGTCGATCACCACCTCGGCGCGCGCGTGATCAAAGCTGCGGGGCGTGTAGTCGCGGCCTTCCGGGCGCGGGGCGTCTTCGGGCCAGACGAGGCCGTTGGGGCCGGGCGTCGGCATGACGAGGCGACCGCCCGGCGGCGCCAGGAACAGCTTTACGTGGTCATCGTAGGCGAGCGACGGGAAGCTGGCGAAATCCGGATGGGTGAGCGTGAGGCGGGCCATGCGCGGGGTGATCCGCTCATTGGCGACCACGGTCGCCAGCCGAAGCTTCAGCTCGTGCCGGACGCGTTGGGCGACGGGGCGATCCATGGGTAGCTCCTACTCGTAATAAATGCCGATGCGGCGGCCACCCACGTCTTCGACGCGGACCGGCACCTGGTAGATGGCGGTGAGAAATTCGGCGGTGATGATCTCTTCGGGCGCCCCGGCCCTGGCGACCTTGCCACCCGTCATGCAGACGATGTGGTCGGAATAGACCGAGGCGAAGTTGATGTCGTGGAGGACCACGACGATGGTCTTGCCGAGCTCGCGGCAGGCGCGGCGGAGCAGCTGCATCATCCGCACGGCGTGCTTCAGGTCGAGGCTGTTGAGCGGCTCGTCGAGCAGCACGTAGTCGGTATCCTGGCACAGCACCATGGCGACGAAGGCGCGCTGCCGCTGGCCGCCCGAGAGCTCGTCGAGGAAGCGGCCGGCGAGATCGTCGAGCTCGAGGAAGCCGAGCGCCTCGTCGATATGGCGCTTGTCCTCGACGGTGAGGCGGCCCTTCGAGTGCGGGTAGCGGCCGAAGGCGACGAGGTCGCGCACGGTGAGGCGGGCAGCGACGTGGTTGTCCTGGCGGAGGATGGCGAGGCGCCTCGCCAGCAGGTCCGAGGGCGTCTTCGTGACGTCGAGGCCATCGACGGTGACGGTGCCGGCATCCATCGGCAGGAGGCGGCTGATCATGCCCAGCAGCGTCGATTTGCCCGCGCCGTTCGGCCCGATGATCGAAGTGATGCCGTGCGCCGGCAGGCTCAGCGACACGCCGTCGACGACGAGGTTGGCGCCGTAGGATTTGCTCAGCTCGCGCGTTTCGATCATCGCAGGGGCTTCCGGATGAGGAGGAGGAGAAAGACGATGCCGCCCGCGAACTCGATGATGATCGAGAGCGCCGTGTCGTAGCCGAAGCCGCGCTCGAGAATGGTCTGGCCGCCGACGAGGCCGATCAGCGCGAGCAGCACCGCGGCCGGCAGAACGACGGCGTGCCGGTAGGTCGGCACCAGCATGTAGGCGAGGTGGGCGACGAGGAGGCCGAAGAACAGCACCGGGCCGACCAGCGCCGTCGAGACGCTGACCATCACCGCGACAACGACCAGCACCTGCGAGACGGTGCGGACATGGTCGACGCCGAGCCCGATGGCGGGCTCGCGGCCGAGGAGCAGCACGTCGAGCTTGTTGAGAAGCGGCAGGATGAGGAGGCTCACGGCGGCGAGGGCGACGGTG
>JAEYTN010000134.1 GCA_023433985.1 Pseudomonadota bacterium
TCTTCCCAGGCCTTCAGCGTGCACAGCACCTGCGCGGCGAAGGCTTCGTGGAGTTCGAACAGATCGATGTCGGCGAAGGTGAGGTTGGAGCGGCGGAGCATCTCCGACACCGCGATGGTGGGCGCCATGAGCAGGCCCTCGCCATGCGCGAAGTCGTTGGCGGCGACCTGGCCGAGTGTGAGGTAGGCGAGGACCGGGAGGCCGCGCACCCTCGCCCAGTCCTCGGAAGCCAGCAGCACGGAGGCCGCACCATCGGTGAGCGGCGTGGAGTTGGCGGCGGTCAGCGTGCCCTTGCCGGACTCCTTATCGAAGGCCGGCTTCATCGTCGCCATCTTTTCGAGGCTGGTGTCGGCGCGGACATTGTTGTCCTTGAGCACGCCGGCGAAGGGAACGATCAGGTCGTCGTGGAAGCCCTCGTCATAGGCGCGGGCGGCGTTCTGGTGCGACTTGAGCGCCAGTTCGTCCTGCTCCTCGCGGGTGATGCCCCACTGGCGGGCCATCAGCTCGCAATGCTGGCCCATGGAAAGGCCGGTGCGCTGCTCCTGCGTGGAGGGCGCCACCGGGGTGAGTTCGCCGAGGTTGAAGCCCTTGAAGGCGGCGGCCTTCTCGCCCGTGGTCCTGGCGCGGTTGAGCTTCAGCAGCCGGTGCTGGAACTTCTCGCCGAAGACGATGGGCGCATCCGAAACGGTGTCGGTGCCGGCGGCGATGCCGCTATCGATCTCGCCGGTGGCGATCTTGGCGGCGAGGATCAGCGCTGCCTGGAGCGAGGTGCCGCAGGCGATCTGGATGTTGGTGCCCGGCGTGCGCGGCGACAGGCCCGCATCGAGCGCCGCCTCGCGCGAAAGGTTGAAGTCTCGGCTGTGGCTGAGCACGGCACCAGCCATGACCTCGCCCACCGCCTCGCCCTTGAGGTTGTACTTGTCGACGAGGCCGCCCAGCGCGGCGCCGAGCATACTGAGGTTACCCTCGTCGGCGTAGCCCGTGTAGGCGCGGGTGAAGGGAATGCGGGCCGAGCCGACGATGGCGACCTTGCGAAGTTCGGCCATCAGGCCCTCCCATCCTTGCGTGCTTTGAGGGGACCGCCGAGGAACGGCGCAAAACCGGTGCCGAGGATGACGCCGATATCGGCAAGCTCGGGGCCGGCGACGACGCCCTCGCTGACGACGATCTCGGTGGTGTCGACCAGCGGCTGGATCAACTCGCGGCCGAGCGCGGCGAGATCCGGATGCGGCGGGGGATCGGCCTTCACCGCCTTGCCGTCGGCCCAGGTGTAGAACCCCTGCCCCGTCTTGCGGCCGAGTTTCTTTTCGGCGATCAGCCGGGCGAACTGGCTGTTCTCGGGTACCGGCGAGCCGAGCTCCTCGGCGACGGACTTGCCGACATCGAGCCCAACCGTGTCCATCAGTTCGATCGGCCCCATCGGCATGCCGAAGGCGACGGCGGCAGCGTCGATCTGCTCCTTGCTCTCGCCCGCTTCGACCCGCTGCACGGCGGCGAGCATGTAGGGCATGAGCACACGGTTGACCAGAAAGCCCGGCGCCGACTTCACCACCACCGGCGACTTGCCGATGGCGAGCGCGAAGCTGGCGCCGCGGGCGATATCGAGGTCGGTGTTGAACCGCGAACGGATCACCTCGACCAGCGGCAGCTGTGCCACCGGGTTGAAGAAGTGGAGCCCGATCAGGCGGCTCGGGTTCTTGAGGCCTTCGGCGATGCGCTCGAGTTCGATTGAGCTCGTGTTGGTGGCGAGGATGGCGTCCGGCCTGGCGCGCGCCTCGGCATCCGCGAACACCTGCTGCTTGATGTCGAGCCGCTCGACCACCGCCTCGATGATCACGTCGGCGCGCGCAATGCCCTTGCCGGCAACGTCGGCCTCGAGGCGGGCGACCGCGTTGTTGATCTCGGTTTCGGTCTTGAGCCGCCGCTTGAACAGCTTCCTGGCGCGGTCGAGGGCAGGCTTGATCCGCTCCATGTCGAGGTCCTGCAGCGTCACGCCCATGCCGCGCAGCGCACACCAGGCGGCGATATCGCCGCCCATGACGCCGGCGCCGACCACGTGGACGCGGCGGAACACCGGCTTGTCGGCGCCGCGCAGGCCCTGCTTCTTCAGCGATTCCGACAGGAAGAAGACGCGGCGCAGGTTGGCGGCGGTGGGCGAGGCCATCAGCGGCACGAAGCGCGCGCTTTCGCCTTCCTTCATCTTGCGCCAGTCGTCGCCATGCTCCTCGAACAGGTCGATGAGCGCATAGGGCGCGGGGAAGTGCGCCCGGTTGGCCTTCTTTGCGGCCTCGGCGCGCATCTGGTCGGCGATATACTTGCGGGCCGGGCCTGCCATGGCTACCGCGCGTTTGACGAAGGGCGCCTCCTCGCTCTTGCGGTTCTGCAGCACGGCCTTGCGCGCCTCCCAGCAGAGGTTGTCGCGGTGGCGCACGAGCTTGTCGACGAGGTTGAGGCCGCGCGCCTGTTTCGCCCTGAGCAGCTTGCCGGTAAGCATGATCTGCATCGCGTCGACCGGGCCGGCCTGCCGGATCGAGCGGCCCGAACCGCCGAAGCCGGGGAAAATGCCGAGATTGACCTCGGGGAAGCCGATGCGCGTGGCATCGTCGTTCACCGCGATGCGGTAGCGGCAGCAGAGCGCCAGTTCGAGCCCGCCGCCGAGGCAGAAGCCGTGAATGCCGGCGACGACCGGAACCTTCAGCGCCTCGATGCGGTCGAACAGCCGGTGGGTGCGGTTGAGCGCGCCGGTGAGCACGCCCGGATCGGCCATGTCATCGAACTCGGTGACGTCGGCGCCGGCCGCAAAGCCCGTATCCTTGGCCGAGAGCAGGATGACGCCCTTGAGCTCCCCGCCGGGGATCATGTCCTCGATGGCGGTGACGATCGCGTCGAGCTCGGAGATGGCCTCGCGGCTCAGCGTGTTCACCGGGGATTTCGGCGTATCGAGGGTCAGCCAGCCCAGCCCCTCGAAATCGACGCTGAAGGTCCAGTGCTTGAGATGCGGCAGGGTCTCGGCCATTCCGGCTCTCCTGTTCTACTCGGCCGCTGCGCCGAGCGGGCGTTCGCGCTTCAGCTGCCTGGAGCCGAGCTCGTCGGGGTCGAAATCGTCGACGCGGATGGCCCGATCCGTGGCCTGGTCGGCAAGGCGCAGCGTTGCAGCCTCCGCCTCGGTGAGCACGGCCTTGTCCACCGCATCGGTGATGGCATCGCGGTCGAGCCGGCGCTCGATCGTGCCCTTCTTGGTGGCGCGGATGAACTTCTTCTCGACGTCCTCGGCGTTGATGACCTTGATCAGGGTATCTTCGAGCACGCCGGTGACATCCTTGGGATCGGTGGCAACGTATACGCCCTTGGTGAGCCGGTCGCGGAACGCCCCCGGCACCATCGCCGCCTTGGCGAGCCGGTAGGTAGCGCGGTCGGACGCCGGACGGGCATGGCGCCCGAGCGGAAACACCAGGACGCGCATCAGGTTCCTCAGGAGGAAGTTGGGG
>JAEYTN010000254.1 GCA_023433985.1 Pseudomonadota bacterium
CACCGCTTCGCCGATCCCGCCCGCTTCGCCATGGCGCATGGCGGCAAGGACGCCCACCCCTTCCCGGTGCCGCTGAAGGTCTACGACCAGACCATCAACGTCCTCAAGTCCGCCGTCACCAAAGCCAGGCTCGGCCGCGAGGACGAGATGAGCGCCATCAAGCGCCTCGACGCCCAGGCCCGCGCCCTCGAAGCCACCGCCCGGGGCCCGAGCCTCGACGCTTTCATCGCCGAAGAACGCCGCCGCTCCCACGAATACGGCGGCCGCACCGTCTTCGGCTGGGCCCAGCCCCCGCCCGACGAGCAGGCCACTGGTGATCCTCCCCTGCGAAGCGGGGGAGGGGGACCGGCGTAGCCGGTGGAGGGGGCGGTACGGGCGCGGCGCTGCTGAAAGCCCGCTAAGTGGTCCTATTGCCACGCTACCAGCCGCCTGCAACAGTGCCCGTCGCTCGCTTGGGAAAGCTTCGGCATGTCGACCTTCGAACCGCTCCTCGTCCTCGACAACATCACCAAGAATTACGGCGCCATCGAAGCGCTGAAGGGCATCAGCTTCACCATCGGCAAGGGCGAAGTGGTCGCTCTCCTCGGCGACAACGGCGCCGGCAAGTCCACCCTGGTGAAGATCATCTCGGGCGGCCTCGAGGCCACCTCGGGCCGCATGCTGTTCGAAGGCCGCGAGTGGCAGGCAAAGTCCCCATCCGAAGCCAAGGCCGCCGGCATCGAAACCGTCTACCAGGACCTTTCGCTCTGCACCAACGTCGACGTCGTCGCGAACTTCTTCATGGGCCGCGAGCTGACACGGCGCATTCTCGGCATCCCGGTGCTCGATGAAAAGCGCATGGAAGCCGTCGTCGCCGAGGCGCTGAAAAACGCCGGCACCCGCATCCCGTCGCTCCGCACCAAGGTCGAGCACCTGTCGGGCGGCCAGCGCCAGGCCATCGAGCTCAACCGCTTCGTCCACTGGGGCGGCAAGCTGGTGCTGCTCGACGAACCCTTCGCCGCGCTCGGCGTCGAGCAGACGCGCCGCGGCCTCGACATGATCCGCGCCGTCGCCCGCCAGGGCATCGGCGTCGTCATAATCACCCACATCATGCAGCAGGCCTTCCAGGTCGCCGACCGGATCGTGGTGATCCGCCAGGGCGTCGTGGCGGGCGATGTCGCAGCCAGCGATACGAGCCCCGACGCGGTGGTCCGCATGATCACCGGGGAAACCGCCGCCGTAACCGGAACGGCAGCCTGAGGGGCGAAAACAGGGAAGTCCGGTAACAGGAGCGAACGAAATGAAGCGAATACTTCTAGCCGTGTTCGGCGTCGTCGCAGTGGCCATGGCGCTGCTGACGCCGGCATTCGCCCAGACCAAGGGCAAGGTTTATTACCTCGTGCCGACCCTGCTCGACGAGTTCCAGACGGGCTCCGTCTCCGCCCTCGAAACCTTCCTCGGCCAGGTCGGCTACGAAGTGCAGACGCTCAACGCCGACAACAAGACGGACGTGCAGCAGTCGCAGATGAACGACGTCATCGCGCTGAAGCCCGCCGCGATCGTCCTCGCCGCCGTCGATTTCAATGCCCTCCAGCCCTCGATCGAGGCCGCCATGGGCGCCGGCATCCCGGTGGTGGAGTTCGACCGCCAGATCACCTCCACCAGGTCGGCCTTCACCTCGGTCGCCGGCACGATCGAGATCGGCTACATCGCGGCAGAGCAGGCCGAAAAGCTGCTCACCGCCAAGAACGGCTCGCCCAAGGGCAAGGTTCTGCAGATCCTCGGCGATCCCGGCGATCCCTACACTCTCGACATCCAGAAGGGCTTCGAGGAGAAGATGGCCGCCTTCCCGGATGTAAAGATCATCTCGCTCCCCGCCATGCAGTGGGAAGCCAGCAATGCCGGCACCATCGCCGCCGACCAGCTTGTCGCCAACCCCGACATCGACCTCATCTTCAGCCACGCCGCCCACCTCTCGGTCGCCGTCGTCGCCTCGCTCGAAGCGGCCGGCAAGCAGCCGGGCGACATCATGCTGATGAGCTCGAACGGCGCCCCCGTCGGTCTCGACCTGATCCGCAAGGGCTGGCTCAACGTCGAGGTCGAGCAGCCGCTCTACGCCCAGGCCGCCGCCGTCGCCGCGTTCATGGACAAGATCGTGCAGAAGGCCGAAATCGCGCCCGGCGAGTACGATATCATCGGCCTTACCGGCACGGTGACCGACGAAGCCTGGGGCCCCAACATCAAGCTCCCCGGCGCCGCCATCGACAAGTCCAACGTCGACGACCCGAAGTTCTGGGGCAACCTCAAGCCCCCGACCGACACGGTGAAGTCGATCGAGTAAGCGTTATAGACGCCCCCTCCACCAGCCTGCGCCTGGTCCCCCTCCCCCGCTAAAGCGGTGGAGGAGCACCGCGACCTCAGTATCTCATCTCGTCAGGAGACGCTGACCTCGGAGGGCTCCTCCACTGTGGCGAAGCCACGGGGACCACGCGTAGCGTGGTGGAGGGGGCGTCAAGCCACAGCCCCAACCAACAGCACCCATGACCCCACGCACCCGCCGCACCCTCGAGTTCACCCTCGACAACCTCGTCTGGCTCATGCTGCTCGTGGTGCTCGCCGCCTTCTCCGCCTTCATCCCGAACTATTTCCAGCCCGGCATCTTCGCCAACATCATCGAGGCCTCCTCCGTCCTCGGCGTCATGTCGATCGGCCTCGCCCTCGTCATCATCGCCGGCCACATGGACCTCTCGGTCGAAAGCGTCGCCGCGCTCAGCGCCATGGCGGTCGGCATCGTCTTCTGCACCTCGGGCATCGGCCTTGGCGTCACCTTCGCGCCCGACTGGCTGGCCGTCCCCGTCTCGCTGCTCATCAGCCTCGCAGTCGGCGCGTCGGTCGGCCTCATCAACGGCTTGCTCATCGTGAAGCTGAAGATGAACGCCTTCATCGTCACGCTGGCGAGCTACATCTGGGTCCGCGGAATCGTGCTCGCCATCTCGGGCGGCGCCTCGGCGCAGGGCCTCGCCCCGGCGATCCGCTGGTTCGCCATCCAGCGCCTGCTCGGCCTGCCGCTCACCGCCTGGATCGCCATCCTCTGCTTCGTCGTCTTCTCCTTCGTCATGGCCAAGACGAAGTTCGGTCGGCACCTGATCATGATCGGCGGCAACCAGAACGCCACCTTCCGCGCCGGCATCAAGGTCGACCGGATGCTGATAACTGCCTTCGTCCTCGCCGGCGCCATTGCCGCGCTCGCCGGCTGGCTCCTCGCCATCCGCACCTCGGGCGCCACGGCCAACCTCGGCATGGGATTGCTCTTCAACGCCTTCGCGGCCGTCGTCATCGGTGGCATCAGCCTCAAGGGCGGTATCGGCGCCCTGCCCGGCGTCTATGCCGGTGCCCTGCTCCTCGCGTCGATCAACACCGCCATCAACCTCATGGGCCTGCCGCCGACGCTGACCCAGCTCATCCACGGTCTCCTCGTCCTCGCCGCCGTCCTGCTCGACACCTTCAAGCAGACCCTGCGCCAGCGCCTGGCCTAGCTCGCAGGACTCAGAGCCTCACGACCATGAACACCGTATGCCGCGGCAGGCTCTCATCCTCCAGCCGCCTGAAACCGAGCGTCTCGTAGAACCGGATCGCGCCCCGGTTCTTCGGGCTCACCTGCAGGTGCAGCCCACTTATCCCCGCTGCCCTGAGCCGTTCCATCATCAGCCGCATCGCCCGCGAGCCGATCTTCCGCCCGCGCGCCTCCTCGAGCAGGTCGATATGCCCATGCGCCGGATACCGATGCAGCACCCGCGGGTAGACGAACTCCGGATGGTGGATCGCATGTCGCGCCCAGTCGCTCCCGGCCCACCCCACCTCATCCGGCCCGGGATCAGTCAGCCGCGCCGCCAGCGGTGGAAACCACTCCCGCCCCACCCAGTCGTAGAAGGCGGCGCTGTCCGGCGTCCCCAGCACATAGCCACACACCCCGTTCGGCCCCTCCACCACGAACGCGAAGTCCGGCGAATGCACCTGGTACGGCACCGCGTAGATCAGCCCCAGGAGGTCCGGATCGTCCTCCCGCCCGCTCGCGTCCTTCCCCGAGTCCCCGGTAAGCAGGCACACCCGGCAGAGCGCCGCATGGTCTGCCGCCAGCGCCTGCCGCAGCGCGTAGCCGTCGCCCAGGTCAACCGCCATGGTGAAGGCGGCCCCTCGCATCCCGCGGCAGCAGTTCCTGCACCGCCACGCCGAAGCCACGGCGATAGAAGTTGTAGATTCGCTCCCTGTCCGGAAACTCCGCCTCCTCCGGCTGCCCCTCGGCCAGCCAGTCGAGGTAGCTGACCAAATGCGTCACCTCCTCCCGCGCCTCCCACAGATAGGGATGGAAGGCATAGAACAGGTCGCGGTTCTCGAGCTCAGTCATCCGCTCGAACAGCGCCCGGATGCGGTCACGCAAGCCCACGATCGCCCGATGCCCCGCCTGCCACTCCGCCGCCGTCACATCCGGCCGATGCTCGCTCAGCAGCCGGCGCGCCGTTTGCAGCAGCGCCTCCACTTGCGGTCCCTCCCGGAACGGCTGGTAGAACAGCTCGACCAGCAGCCGGATTTCCTCCACGCCCAGCGTCTCCGCCGGGTCCGTGAAGGCCAGCCTGAACCGCTTGCGCCACGCCTGCAGAGCCGCCCTCAGCGCCTCGTCCTCCATCTCCACCCCGCGGGCAAACGCCCCGGTGGTGTGCACCGGCACGAAGTTCGCCTCGAACTCGTTGTTGGGGTTGGTGATGATCCCATCGATCAGCCCCAGTATCTCCGCCTTCCGTCCACCCAGCGGCCCCGCCATCACCCGCCGGATATCGTAGTCGTTGGCGTGGAAGTTCTCCCAGATCACCGGCTTTCGCCGCAGCACCCGCCCGACCTCGCGCAGGCTCTCCGCCGAAATGGTCTTCGACACGATGTCAGGCCCGGTCCAGAAAACCCCGATGTCCGGATCGAGCCCCTCGCCGATCGTGTTGAGGTAGTCCGACCCCGCCACGTCGTGCCCCGCGAACGCGGCGCAGTACTCGGTGGGGCAGAACAGCACCGTCGCATCCTCCACCTGCCCCTTCACGTGCTCGAACGCCGAGTTGGCGAAAAAGACCTGCGCCGCCGCAAAACTATCGAACGCCTGCGCGTCCGCCGCCGTCATCGTCCGCGGGATGTCGTCGAACAGCAGCGCGAAATGCCTCACCCCAAGGCCCAGGAGCTGGTCGATCCGGCGCTTCAGCGCCTCGAGGTCGCTTGCGTCCGAATAGACGACGTCGAGACACGGGGCGATCGCCACCGTGAAGTTGAGCTTGTGCGCGCGGGCCGCGTCGACCAGCTCCTGGAGTTCTGCGGCCTCCGCCGCGTTGTAGGTTTCGCGCCAGCGGGCGCGGATCTTGATGTCGTCCTTGGGCCCGTAGACGAAGCTGTTCATCCCCGCCCCGGCGATCCAGTCCAGCATCTCGAGCCGCTGCCTGTGCGTCCAGGCGCGACCGTAGAAGCCCTCGATCACGCCCGTCAGCAGCGGCTTCGAAGTCACGATGCCGCCGAGATCCCGGTCCCCGCCGGTCTCGAACGTGGTGTCCATCGACCAGCCCGCGAGGCCCGGCGGCAGGGAGGAGGCAATCGGCTCGTCGCGCACAATCGTCATCGGTCAATCCATGGCCGTCGCCGTCAGCCCGGCGATCACATGCTTCTGCAGGAAGAAATAGAGGAGCAGCACCGGCACCGTCGTCATGGTCAACGCCGCGAACACCAGCGAGTAGTCGGTGCTGTGGTAGCCGTAGAAGCGGATCAGCCCCACCGGCAGCGTCCGCTTGTCCTCGTCGACAATGAACAGCAGCGCGAACAGCAGCTCGTTCCAGATGTTGATCGTGTTGAGCACGATCATCGTCAGCATCGCCGGCCACACCATCGGCACCGACACGCGCCAGAAGATTTGCCAGGTGTTCGCCCCGTCGATCTTCGCCGCCTCCTCCATCTCGGGCCGTACCGAGTTGAAATAGGCGCGCATCAGGAACACCGTCAGCGACAGCGACCACGCCGCGCCCGGCAGGATCAGCGCCCACGGCGTGTTGAGCAGCCCCAGCGCCTTGAGCTCGGTGAACAACGGGATCGCCACCGTGGGCGGGGGCAACAGCAGCCCGATCAGCAGCATGCGGTAGTAGAGCCGCCGCCCCGGAAACTCGAGCCGCGAGAACCCGAACGCCGCCGCCGTCGCAAACCCGACGCAGATCGTCACCGCCACGAAGGTGACGAGCAGCGAGTTGAGGTAGAGCTGCCCGAGCCCGCCCACGTCCCAGGCCTCGATGAAGTTCTCCCACCGCCACACCGCCGGCAGCGCGAACGGCGTCCGGAAGATTTCGCGGTTCGATTTGAATGCCGAGAGCACCATCCAGACGGTCGGATAGAACATGACCAGCACCAGCCCGCCGCCGATCGCGAACTGCACCCACTCGCCGGCGCTCCGCCGCCTTCGCCTAGAAACGAGCGACACTGGCGCGTTCCGAAAACCGCAGGTAGGCGAGCGACACGGCGATCACCACGATCATCAGGATCACCGTGAGCGCGATGCCGTAGCTGAGCTGGTTCTTGTCGAAGGCCTGCTTCATGATCCAGGTCGCCGGCACCTCCGTGGCCGAGAACGGCCCGCCATTGGTCATGGTGAAGAACAGGTCGAACCCGGCGAACCCACCGGTAATCGCGATCAGCACCGCCACGAGGAAGTTGGACCTGAGCAGTGGCAGCGTGATCGAGAAGAATTGCCGGAACGGCCCGGCCCCGTCGAGCGTCGCCGCCTCGTAGAGGTTGCGCGGAATGCGCCTGAGCGCCGCAAAGAAGATCACCATGTAGAAGCCGGAATACTTCCAGCCCGAAACGATGATGATGGCGATGAGCGCCGTCCCCGGCTGGCTGAGCCACGGCTGCGCCAGGTCCCCTGCCCCCAGCGCCTTCAGCACCGAGTTGAGCAGCCCCGACCGGTAATCGAGCACAAAGGCCCAGAGCACGCCCGCCGCCGACATGCTCAGCACCACGGGCGAAAAGAAGAACCCGCGCATCAGCGCAAAGCCCGGCCGGTCGGAGTTGAGCAGCACCGCCACCACCAGCCCGAAGCTCACCTCGAACACCAGTGTGCCGAGAATGTAGATCACCACGTGCACATAGCTCATCAGGTGCACGCTGTCGGCAAACGCCCGCTCGAAATTGGCGAGCCCCACCCAGACCGGGGCAGTGAACCCGTCCCAGCGTGTGAAGGCGTAGTAGAAGGCCGAAACCATCGGAAACAGCACGAAGCCAGCGAACAGCAGCATTGCCGGCGCCACGAACAGCGCGTTCATTGCCCCGGACGACACCGGCGCCGTACGGTCTTCGCCCCCCGCCAACCGCGCAGCCCCTTACTGCTTGCCGATGACGGCGACCGTCTCGTCGAGCCAGGCCAGCGCGTCCTTGGGCGATTTCTCGCCCGTCGCGACATAGGCGGCAGCCTGGTAGTAGGCCTCGGCCACCGGCACCGGATAGGTGGTGTCGGGCGGCGGCACCATTGCCGGCGCCTCGGCCAGCATCACCGCCATCGCCTTGGTCGCCGGGTCGAGATTGGCCGCCTCGTTCACCCCCCTCACCGGGCTGAGCGAACCGGATTCCGCCCGTCGGATCTGGTTGTCGTAGTTCGTGTAGAACTTCAGGAACTTGATTGCCTCGTCCGGGTGCGCGGCCTTGGCATGCACGATGAAGCCCGTCACCGTGCCGATCACGCTATGCGCCAATGGATGCGCCGGGTCGATCACCGGCGTATCGAACTGCGCGTAGTGGAATTCGTCGCCTCCCATCTCCTGCGCCGTGCCGATCAGCCAGGAGCCGATCGGGTGCATCGCCGCGGCCCCTTCGATGAAGGTCGCCATCGCCGGATCGGCGCCCAGCCCCTGCATGTCCTTGTTGAACGCGCCGATGTCGTGCAGCTGCTGGATGTAGCCCAGGGCCTTCTCGAACCCCGGCGTCGAGAACTTGCCCTCCTGCGCGAACGCGGCGGCATACTCCTCGGGGGGCACCACCTTGGCGGCGATGTGCGAGGCCCAGTTGCCGAACGGCCAGAGCTCGTTGTTGCCCTCGATGATCGGCGTCTCGCCGGCTTCCACCAGCTTGCCGATCACGGCGACGAACTCGTCCCAGGTGGCGGGCGGCTCGATCCCGATCTCATCGAAGATGTCCGTGTTGTACCAGATGGTGTTGGTCACATCGAGCGAGGTGGGCACCATGTAGGGCTTGCCGCCCGACATCGTCCCCGCGCCCTCCGTCCACACCGACGGTACGAACGTATCGCCCCACCCGTCCGACTTCAGCGCCTCGGTCAGGTCCATGGCGTATCCGGCTTCGGCGTCCCGCTTCACCGGAAAGCCTGCCCACTGGAAGTAGATATCGGGGACATCGGTCCCCTGCAGCTGGGTGATCAGCCCCGTGTCGGAGTAGATATCGTCGTCATAGGGGATCTGCTTGACCTTGATGTCGGGATTGGCTGCCTCGAAATCGGCGACAATCTGGTCCAGCACTTCCTTCTCTGTGCCACCGGTGGTGGCATGGGTAATGCGGATTTCCACCTGTGCGAAGGCCGTCGTCGACATCAGCGCCGCAGCCATCGCCAGAAGTGTCAACTTCAATGCACGCATCTTCCACCCCTTGCTTGACGAGAAAATCTCTGTTTTCCACTGGTATGTTATTGGTTTACGGT